>PLST01000621.1:0-260 GCA_003164255.1 Acidobacteriaceae bacterium
ATCGGCAGGCTGAGAGCTGGAAGGATATTCAAGGTGTGCAAATGCGTGGGTCGATAACCATCGTTGCCGACAAAAGACGCCGCAGCCATTTGATCAAGACGTATTGCCGGCGATTTCAGTTGGGAGCTGTCTTCAATTTGGTCATCAGCCGATGCGATCTGTTTGCCTTTCGGCCGGAATTTGCCCGTTATATCGATAACTCCAGGATGTTTGGAACAAGAACGGAGTTTGAGCGCGGCGTTCTCGAAAAGTGGACTGTC
>PLST01000621.1:285-15650 GCA_003164255.1 Acidobacteriaceae bacterium
CGATGCGCACTTTGAACTACTTCACGATGAATGTTGCTCGAAGCGGAAGATCCTGTGACGACCCTCCGACCAGGATGGTGTATTCGCCCGGAACAAGGATCCATCCATCCTTCTCTTCATCAAAAATCGACAGGTATTTCGGGTCAATTTCTACGGTGACCGTCTTCTTTTCTCCGGCGTCGAGTTTCACCTTGCTCCAACCCACCAAACGCTTCGGAGGCTCAGCGGCTGCGCTTGGCATTGATGCATACACCTCCGCGGTCTCCGCCCCGGCACGATCCCCGGTGTTGGTTACGGTAAAAGTGGCCTCGACCGTCTTGCCCTGAGTCACCGTCAACCCTGAGTAGCCGTAACTCGTATAAGACAGTCCATAGCCAAACGGAAACAGAACTGCCTTCTTCTCCGCGTCATACCACTTGTAGCCGACCTTGAGTCCTTCGTCATATTCAACCTGGAATGGCGGCAGGCCCTCCGCTCTTTGCACGGGCGAAACCGGACCCGAGAAACGCTGCGACGCCAGTGGCGGCTTCACCAGGGTCGGATGCGGCAGATCGGCCTCGCTCTTCGGGAAAGTGTTGGGAAGCTTGCCACTCGGGTTTACTGACCCGAACAGAATATTGCCCAATGCATTGGCGCCGTCGCTCCCCGCAAACCACGCCTCGAGGATCGCTGACGGAGCATCCACCCACGGCATCGTCACCGGGCTTCCCGTCTCCAGCACTACGACAGTGTGCGGATTCGCCGCGGCAACCTGTGCAATCAGGTCGTCCTGGTGCAGAGGAAGGGAAAGATTCGGAAGGTCCATGCCTTCGCTCTCCCACTCGTACGCAAAGACGATTGCGACGTCCGCGCCCTTGGCTGCTGCGGCCGCGGCATTCGCATCTGTGCCCGGGTCATATGTCACAACTGCATGCGGCGCCCGCGCTTGAATGGCCTTCAGCGGCGACGTCGGAAACCAGATCTCTTCTTGCCAGTGCGTGGCTCCCTCGCCAGGAGCTGAAATGGCATTGCCTCCCGGAGGATCCACCTGCGCCGACCCTCCACCGGAGATCATCCCTACATCGGCATGAGCGCCAATCACGGCAATGGTATGGATTGTCCCCGCATCCAGTGGCAGCGCGGCCCGATCGTTTTTCAGCAGGACGATGCCGCCTTCCTCAATCTTCCGGGCAACCTCCAATCCCGCAAGTGGATCTACCACGCTCCGTTGACGCGGAAAATCGACAATGCCCGCTGCAAACTCCGACCGCAAAATACGATGTACGTGCTCGTCTAGCTCAGCCTCGGGAATCCTCCCCGCCTGCACGGCAGCCTTGAAGCGCTCACCATAAAAAAAATCGCCGGGCTCCTCGTTATCCAGTCCTGCCGCCGAGGCCTTTGCGTCGCTATGCGTTCCGCCCCAGTCCGACAGCACGAATCCGGGGAATTGCCAGTCCTTCTTCAACACCTCATTCAGCAGATACTTGTTTTCGCAGGCAAAGTCCCCATTCACGCGGTTATACGAGCACATGACTGCGGCCGGGTGGCCCTGAGTAACGCCGATCTCAAAGGCCAGCAAGTCAGTCTCCCGCGCCGTCCGCTTGCTGATGCGGACATCGACTGAACTGCGTCCGCTTTCCTGATCGTTGAATGCATAGTGCTTGATATCGCCTATCACGTGCTGCGACTGCGTTCCGGCGATCAGTCGTGCCACCAGCGTTCCGGCCAGAACCGGGTCTTCGCCCAGATACTCAAACGTCCGCCCGTTGCGCGGCTCGCGCGTAATGTCCACTCCGCCGCCCAGTGACATGTTGTACCCCTGCGCCCGCAGCTCACGCCCAATCAGCGCACCATATTCAAACGCTGCCTCGGTGTCCCAGCTTGCCGCTGCCGCCACGTTGGCCGGCAAAGCCGTTGAATACCGCCCGTTCGAACCGCTGGCGCGGACTCCATACGCCGCGTCGCTCATGTCGATCCCCGGAATCCCCAGCCGTTCAATTCCAGCCACGTATCCCACCCCGCGGTTTGATGCCGCGTTCAATAAGGTGACTGGTTCGTCCTGGGGCATCCCAAACCCATGCAGCAATTGGATCTTTTCGTCGATCGTCATCTGCTTCAGCACCAGGTCAGCGCGCTCGTCCGGAGTAAGGTTCGCGTCCATCCAGGGACCTTTGACCTTCTGTGTCTTCGCATTCTGCGACAATCCTGGCGCTGCCAGAAAAGAAAGGTTTAAGAACACAAGTGCTGAAATTCCGAGCAATCCGCGGCGAAATGAATATTTCATCATGTCCTTTTGAGACCGGAGTCTCGATCGATCTAGGCTAAAGCTCTAGGTCACCAGTGTATGACAGCAACGCCGGGCCGAATCATGCCGAAATGGACTGATCCAGGCTCAATCGGCAGTTGCAATTCGCAGTCTCGTCGGATTTCGGAAAGCCCCGCGTTATGGTGATTTCCGCAGGTTATCGTGCTTGAGCGGAATTGAGGGCACANNTTTAAGTCCAATCAGGTAGGCGGAAAATCTGGCGGTGGACGCAGTCTCGACCGAACCGTTCTCCGGGCTAAATTCCCTGCTAACAGGGAAAAATACAGGGAATCTCACGAATTCGGCCTCCTGGCCCCGTCGAGATATCTACCTATACCGCTGAATAGAGTGTACTTGTACGATCGCCTCCGCAATCTGCGGAGCAAACCGAACAGGGAATTATCACCTCCGTATCAGGGAATAGCATTTCCCTGATACGGCCCTCTCCAATCACCTTCGAGACTTGTTCTCGGAACCTCAGGCGTCTTGGCGTCTTTCCGCCGCGAGGCCAGTGAGGATGTCTCCTTAAGCAAGCTTAGGCTTATGTCAATATTCAACTTAGACTCACCACTCTCTGCGGGGCCAGCTGGCACTCCTTGTGGCTCGTCGGCTGCGATGGATCGTGACAGCTGTCACTGTTTGGCAGTTCAGGGCGCCGTAGACTCGATCCATGGTTATCGATATAAATTTATCGACTCCTCTGCGGGTGGGAAGACAGGAGGCGCCTTCGATACCGCAGCCGAGCCTGGCGCGTTTGCCCCAGTACCACCACTACCTGGTCGATCTCGCGGCCAAGGGGATTACCCAAACCACATGCAGCGTGATTGGCCGGGATTTGGGACTGATCCCGGTACAGGTGCGCAAGGACCTGCAACATACAGGGATCATCGGCAGGCCGAAGACCGGCTACTCGGTGGCGGAACTGATCCAGGCGATCGAGACGTTTCTGGGCTGGAACAACATCAACGAGGCGTTTCTGGTGGGAGCGGGGAACTTGGGAACCGCATTGCTGGGGCACGAACGATTCTCGAAGTTCGGATTGCGGATTGTGGCGGCCTTCGACAGGGACCCGGCCAAAGAGGGCCAGTGGATTCACGAAAAGGCGGTGCTGCCGCTGGAAGAACTTGCCGACCTGGCGCAACGGATGAGCATTCACCTGGGAATTATCACCACGCCACCTGAAGCGGCGCAGGCTGTAGCCGATGAGATGGTGAAGGGCGGCATCCAGGCGATCTGGAATTTTGCCCCGGTAAAGCTCAAAGTGCCCGAGCACATCATTGTTCACAATGAGGATCTTTACTCGACGCTGGCCACGCTGTCGTGGAAGCTGGCACGGCGGTTCCGGGTGTCACTCAAAGAGAAGGAGGCAGTCTAGATGGCGGCGTTGCCGATTGCTGTGGATGGTGCTGAGAAGTTTGAAAACGTTTGCAGGATTTTGAGCCGTTTTGGCCGGAGGCCTTCGGGGCTGATTCCGATCCTGCAGGCGATTCAACACGAGTATAAGTATTTGCCGGAGGAGGTGCTGACGTTTGTCGCGACATCGCTGGATGTTCCGCCGGCACGGGTTTTCGGAGTCGCGACGTTTTACGCACACTTTGCGCTGGAGCCGAAGGGCAGGCACGTGATCAGGATTTGCGACGGAACGGCGTGCCACGTGAAGCAGTCGCTGCCGGTGCTGAACGCACTGCGCGCGAAACTGGGGACGAGCGAGAAAAACAAGACCACGCTCGACATGATGTTCACGTTGGAGACGGTGGCCTGCCTGGGCGCATGTGGACTGGCTCCGGTGGTGGTGATTGATGAACAGGTGTACGGACAGGTAACGCCTGAGCGCGCTCTCGGGCTGGTGGAGGACATCAAAGCAGCGGAGATGCTGATGGCGACGGCCGGCGCGATTGCGACTGAGCAGCCTGCCGGGGAGGAGTGCCATGAGTAGCGCGGAACTGGTGCAGGTGGAACCGGCGAACGGGAGCGCGACGCCCAAGCAGTTGCGCCGGGTGGTGATTTGCGCGGGCACGGGATGCATGGCGAATGGAGCCATGAAAGTGTTTGAGCAGTTCAAGCGGGCGATGGCGGAGACCGGACTGCAGGTGATTCTGGAATTGCGCGAAGAAGCGGCGACCGATGAAGTGCGGCTGTCAAAGAGCGGATGCCAGGGCTTTTGCCAGATGGGGCCGCTGGTGTCTGTGATTCCTGACGGGATTCTCTACACCAAGGTGCGCAGCGAAGACGTTGCAGAGATTGTAGTGAAGACGCTGACCGAGGGGCAGGTTGTGGAGCGGCTGCTTTACAAGGATTCTTCGACGCGGAAGAGTTGCAGGGGGCTGGAAGACAATCCGTTTTACTCACGGCAGAACAGGTTGGTGCTGCACGAGTGCGGATCTCTCGATCCGGAAGACATTCGCGAATACATGTTGCACGGCGGATACGCAGCGGCACGGAAGGCGTTTGTGGAGATGGCGCCTGAGGAGATCTGCAAGCTGATCACGGACTCGGGATTGCGAGGCAGGGGCGGCGGCGGTTTTCCAACGGGACGCAAGTGGGACGCAGCGCGTGTGCAGAACTCGACGAAGAAATACGTGATCTGCAACGGCGACGAGGGCGATCCGGGTGCGTTTATGAACCGCTCGGTGATGGAAGGCAATCCGCACAGCGNNATGTGCGAGCCGAGTATCCACTGGCCGTGGAGCGCGTGCGGCGCGCCGTTGCCGACGCGGAAGGCGAGGGGATTCTGGGGAAGAATGTGTTCGGCACCGGGCTCTCGCTGAAGTGTGAAGTGATGGAGGGCGCNNGTCTGCGGCGAAGAGACGGCCATGATTGCGTCGATCGAGGGGCAGCGCGGCATGCCGAGGCCTAAGCCGCCGTTCCCGGCGCAGAGCGGGCTGTGGGGCAAGCCGACCATCATCAACAACGTTGAGACGCTGGCACATGTTTCGCGAATTCTCAAAGTGGGAGCGGAGGTATTCAAGAGCATCGGCACAAAAGATTCCCCGGGGACGAAGACCTTTGCGCTGACGGGGCACGTGGCGAATACGGGGCTGGTGGAAGTTCCGTTTGGCACGACGCTGCGCGAGATTGTGTTGAACATCGGCGGTGGCATTACGGACGACGCAGGAAAGATTTGGAAGACCGGATTCAAGGCGGTGCAAATTGGCGGGCCTTCAGGTGGTTGCCTAACCGAAGAGCATCTGGATCTGCCGCTGGCTTACGAATCTTTACGGGCGGTTGGCGCGATGGTGGGCTCAGGCGGCCTGGTGGCGATGAACCAGGGCACCTGCATGGTGAGCATTGCGCGGTTCTTCATGGAATTTACGCAGCGCGAGTCCTGCGGCAAGTGCGTGCTTTGCAGGGAGGGAACCAACCAACTGCTGGCTCTGCTGGACGACGTGATTGAAGGGCGAGCGGATGCGGGCACATTGGAGTTGCTCGAGAAGCTTGGCCACGCGGTGCAGGTGGGATCGCTGTGCGGGCTCGGAAAGACGGCGCCGAATCCGGTTCTCTCGACGCTGCGCTACTTTCGCAAGGAGTATGAAGAGCACATCTTTGAGAAGCGCTGCCGCACGGGGCGTTGCAAGGCGCTGCTGAGCCCGGGGATCAACGAGGTGAAGTGCAAGGGGTGCGGGTTGTGCATCAAAGCCTGTCCGACGGGCGCGATTACCGGCGAGAAGAAGAAGCCGCACCACATCGATGCGGAGCTCTGCATCAAGTGCGGCGCGTGCGCAACAGCCTGCAAGATTCACGCAGTCGAGGGGATATAGCGAGATGAACAAGGCCACAGAATCAACATTGACGATCGATGGACGGACGGTTGCGATTGAAGGCGAGCAGAATTTGCTGGAGCTTGTACGCAAGGCCAACATCGATTTGCCGACGTTTTGCTATCACTCGGAGCTGAGCGTGTATGGCGCTTGCCGCCTGTGCCTTGTGCAGGTGGAGGGGCGTGGGATTTCAGGCGCGTGCTCGACGCCCCCCGAGCCGGGATTGAAGGTGCTGACGACGACGCCGGAGATTCGCGAGATTCGCAAGATAGCGGTGGAACTGCTGCTGGCCAATCACGACCAGAGCTGCCCCACGTGTTCGAGGAGCGCGAACTGCCAGCTGCAGAGCCTGGCGCAACGGCTCGGGATCAAGAAGGTGCGGTTCAAGTCAGTGCATCAGCCGGTGCCGCTGGACGAGTCTTCGCCTTCACTGGTGCGCGATCCGAACAAGTGCGTGCTGTGCGGCGACTGTGTGCGCATGTGCTCGGAGATCCAGGGAATTGGAGCAATCGACTTTTCGCATCGTGGGCACGAGGTGATGGTGCAGCCCGCGTTTGGCAAACCGCTTGGAGAGGTCGAGTGCGTGAACTGCGGACAATGCGCAAGCGTTTGCCCGACCGGCGCACTGACCATCAAGTCAGAAGTTGACAAGGTCTGGGAACTGATTGCCGACAAGGCGAAGACGGTGATTGTGCAGATCGCTCCGGCGGTGCGGGTGGGGCTGGGCGAGTGCTTTGGCCTGAAGCCCGGAGAGATTACGACGGGTCGAATTGTTGCGGCGCTGAAACACCTGGGCTTCAACCAAGTCTACGATACTTCGTTTGCCGCCGATCTGACGGTGATTGAAGAGGGCACAGAGTTTCTGGAACGGAAGACGCAAGGCGGAACACTGCCGATGTTTACTTCCTGCTGCCCTGGTTGGGTGAAGTACACGGAGCAGTACTTCCCTGAGCTGCTGCCGAATCTTTCGACGTGCCGTTCGCCGCAGGCAATGTTCGGCTCGCTGGTCAAGGCCATGCTTCCCGATCAGATGAAGATCGAGCGTAAGGATCTGAAAGTGGTTGCGATCATGCCGTGCACGGCCAAGAAGTTTGAAGCGCAGCGGCCTGAGATGGGCGTGGACGGCGATCCGGATGTGGACTACGTGCTGACCACGCAGGAACTGGCGCACATGATCCAGTCGGCGGGCATCATGTTTGATACGTTGCAGCCGGAATCGTTCGATATGCCGTTTGGCTTCTACACGGGCGCCGGAGTGATTTTTGGAAACTCGGGTGGAGTGATGGAGGCGGTGCTTCGGTACGCAGCAGAGAAGGCGACGGGGCAGAGGCTGGAGCAGGTTGACTTCCAGCAAGTGCGCGGCGACTCCGGGTTGCGCGAAGCGACCATCACGGTGAACGGATCGGAACTGAAGCTGGCCGTAGTACACGGACTGCGCAATGCGCGCGTGGTTGCCGAACAGGTGCGTGCAGGAAAGAGTCGCTACGACTTGATTGAAGTGATGGCATGTCCGGGCGGCTGCATTGGCGGCGCAGGGCAGCCAGTGAGCACGACTCGCGATACGCGGGCGCTGAGGACGAAGGGGCTTTATCACGCGGACAAGATGCTGCAGCTGCACAAGTCGCAGGACAACGTGTTTATCACGGAGTGCTACGCGAAGTTTCTGGGAGATATCGGGGGAGAGAAGGCGCATCACCTGCTGCACACGACCTACCAGAGCAGGCGGCGCATTGCGGATGAGTCACTTGCGCTGATGCAGTCAGAGAACGAAGACAAGCTGAAGGTGAGCGTGTGCCTGGGGACGAACTGCTTCTTGAAAGGCTCGCAGGAGGTGCTGAACGGAGTTCTGCGCCATGGGGAGCAAAGTGGGATGGAGGGCAAGCTGGATGTGCGGGCAGGATTCTGCTTTGAGAAGTGCGAGAGCGGACCGACCGTAATGATCGGAGGCGAGCACATTCCGAATTGCAATGCGGCAAAAGCAATTGAGGAGATCGACAGACGGATTGAGAACGACGAGCCGGCTGGGACTTGCAACGGGCATTCCTGCAATCACTGTGGCAAGTGAACGGCAGGGGGAAGAGGCGATCTTGATTACGCAGGAGCGGGCAGACTTTATCAACGAGCAGGAGATTGAGGGCATACTGACGCCGCGACGGCGCCCGGCATCTGCAATGGTGCATGAACTGCTGGCGAAGGCACGCGAGATGCGCGGCCTCTCGATGGAAGAGGTCGCCTGTCTTTCGTATGTGGAGCAGCCGGAGTTGGTGGCTCAGATTCTGGCGGCAGCCAAGAAGATCAAGGAGGAGATCTACGGCACGCGCCTGGTGCTGTTTGCTCCGCTGTACATTTCAAATCGCTGCATGAACGAGTGCACCTACTGCGCGTTTCGCGCAACGAATACCTCGCTCAAGCGCCGCACCCTGGATCAGGAGGAGATTGCCGAGGAGACGCGGACGCTGATTAGGCAAGGGCACAAGCGCGTGCTGATGGTTTCAGGCGAGGCGCTGCCGGAAGAGGGATTCCAGTACATTCTGGATTCGATTGCGACAATCTACAAGACGAAGGTGGGGCCGGGCGAGATCCGGCGCGTGAATGTGAATCTGGCTCCGCAGACAACGGAGCGCTTCAGGCAACTGAAGCAAGCGGAGATTGGAACCTTTCAGCTTTTCCAGGAGACCTATCATCGGCCGACGTACGCGGCGGTTCATCTGAAAGGCTCGAAGCGCGATTACGATTGGCGGACGACGGCATTTGACCGGGCGATGGAAGCGGGCATCGATGACGTCGGGATCGGCGTATTGTTCGGGCTTTATGACTGGCGATTCGAACTCATGGCGATGATGCAACACATTCGGCACCTGGAAGAGAAGTTTGGCGTTGGGCCGCACACGATCAGCTTTCCGCGCATTGAGCCGGCGGCGGGATCGGATCTGGCGTCGCGGCCCCCGCATGCGGTGAGCGACGCAGACTTTCTGAAGATGATTGCGATCATGCGGCTCGCGGTTCCGTATACGGGGATGATCATGTCCACCCGCGAGACGGCCGACGTACGCCGCGCAACGCTGGAGCTTGGCATCTCACAGATTTCTGCGGGGAGTCGCACGGATCCGGGCGGATACAAGGATGCAGAAGCAGATGAAAATGGCGGACAGTTTCAACTCGGCGATCATCGCACGGTGGAAGAGGTTGTAAACGATGTGGTGAAGCTTGGATTTCTTCCGTCGTTCTGCACGGCGTGTTACCGCACCGGACGCACTGGGCATGACTTTATGGATCTGGCCAAGCCGGGAGAGATCAAATACCACTGCCACCCGAATGCGATTGCGACATTTCAGGAGTACCTGTGTGACTACGCGGGGCCGGGGACGAAGTCGGCCGGTGAAGATCTGATTTCGATTGAGCTGAACAACATGGATGGTAAACAGACTGCCATTGCGCTGCCGATGTTGAACCAGGTACGCGGCGGCGAACGCGACGTTTTCATTTAGTAATCAACAAGGAGAAAGGCAACTATGATCCGGGCAACATCGAAGGGCTTTCGACTGCATATAGGTTTTTTCGGAAGGCGCAACGTTGGCAAATCGAGCTTGCTGAACGCTATTACGCAGCAGCATGTCTCCATTGTGTCGGAGGTGCCGGGCACAACAACCGATCTGGTTGAGAAGCCGATGGAACTGCTGCCGATAGGGCCGGTTCTCTTTTTGGATACAGCCGGAATGGACGATGTGGGCGCGCTCGGCGAGCAGCGCGTTGCGCAGACGCGGAAGGCGATTGGGCGCTGCGATCTTGGCGTGCTGGTTGCAGAAGCCGGTGTGTGGGGAGAGTTTGAAGAGAAGCTGCTGGCCGAACTTCGCGCGCAGGGAATTCCTGTGGTGGTGGTGCTGAACAAGGTTGACCTGAACAGGCCGGAGATCGATCTGCTGATCCGATTTGAGCAGGCAGGGATCAAGTATGCGAAGGTCGCAGCGACGACCGGCGAAGGTCTCGAAACGCTGCGCACCAGGTTGGCCGAAGTCGCGGCGCCCGAGGATAACGAGCCTTCAGTAATTCTGCGCGACTTGGTTGGACCACAGGAAACGGCAGTGCTGGTGATGCCGTTTGACAAAGAGGCGCCAAAGGGCCGCATCAAGCAACTGCAGGCGCAGTCGATTCGCGAACTGCTGGACGGCGAGGCTTGTTGTGTTGCGGTAAAGGAGACAGGGCTGGCGAGGACGCTCAGCAACCTGATGACTCCGCCGCAGTTGGTTGTGACGGACGCAGCGGTGTTTGAGCAGGTTGCGAAGGTGACGCCGGAATCGATTCCGCTGACGGCATTTTCGATTTTGCTGTCGCGCTTGAAGGGCGATTTGGTTGCGCAAACGCGCGCGGCAGTTTCAGTGGAGCGGTTGAAGCCGGGCGATCGGGTGCTGGTGGCGGAATCGTGCACGCATCATCCGATTGAAGAAGATATTGGACGCGTCAAGATTCCGCAGTGGCTGCAGAAATATGTAGGCGGAGAACTGAAGTTTACGACGGTGAAGGGGCGAGATTTTCCTGAGGACCTGTCGCCGTACAAGCTGTTGATTCACTGCGGAGCGTGCATGTGGAATCGCCAGGAGATGATGAACCGCATTCGCGAATGTGATCGCCAGGGAGTGCCGATTACGAATTACGGTCTGGTAATTGCGTATTCCCTGGGGATTCTGGAACGCGCACTAGAGCCTTTCCCGGAGGCGCTTGCCGCCTACAAGGAAGAACGGCAGCAGTACCGTGAGCCGCATTCACTGCGCGCTGCGATGCAAAACGGCGAAGAGCACATGAGGTTCGTGAGTCAAGCGTGAAGGCGTTAACACAACCCGAGCTGCTTGAATGGCTGCATGAGAGCCGGCCCAGCCGATTGCAGTTGCTGTACGGTTGGGCCGACCGCGTGCGCAAGGAGTGGGTGGGCGATGCAGTGCATTTACGCGGGCTGATCGAGATTTCTAGTCACTGCGCGCGGCAATGCATGTATTGCGGGCTGCGCGCGGCTAACAAACAACTGACGCGCTACCGCATGGAGAGAGAAGAGATTCTGAACTGTGCGCTTGAGGCCGAACAGCTTGGTTATGGCACCGTTGTGATGCAGGCAGGCGAAGATGGCGAGATTAAGGCAGATTGGATGGCCGAGATTGTCCACTGGATCAAGCGCGAGACGCGGCTCGCAGTGACGCTCAGCCTGGGCGAACGAAGTCAAGACGAATTCAAGATGTGGCGCCAGGCCGGCGCGGATCGCTACCTGCTTCGCTTTGAAACTTCGGACAAGAAGCTGTTTCGCGCGATTCATCCGAGCCGCTATGAGGTGGGGTCGGATCGCATCGAACTGCTGCGCACACTGAAGGCGCTTGGCTATGAGGCGGGCGGTGGAGTGATGGTTGGCATTCCGGGGCAAACATTCGAGAGCCTGGCCGGGGACATTCTAACGTTTCGCACACTCAATCTCGACATGATCGGGATTGGGCCTTTCATTCCTCATGCCGGAACGCCGCTCGGTTCAGGCGCGCTGAAGCCGTTGATTGAGAACGGCGAGCAGGCACCGAATAGCGAAGAGATGGTCTACAAGATGATTGCGCTGACACGGATCACTTGCCCTGAAGCAAACATTCCAAGCACAACGGCGCTTGCCACGATCAACAGGACCGAAGGGCGCAAACTCGGGCTGAAAGCCGGCGCGAATGTGGTGATGCCAAATTTGACGCCGATGAAATACCGCAGTCTCTACGAGATCTATCCTGCGAAGGCTTGCATTGAGGAGAGCGCTTCCGATTGCAACCAGTGTTTACGCGGACAGATCCACTCGCTCGGGCGTTTTGCGGGACGTGGAGAGGGCGGAAGAGGAACAGTCGAAGTCCCTTTGCTTTCTCGTGTAGAGGCCGGTCTGCAACTGGTGCAGCTGGCGCAATAGTGAGGTGAATCATGAGCCCGGATGAAGGTCCAGTAGAGATTGTGGTCTGCCTCGGCAGTTCTTGCTTCGCGCGGGGCAACTCAGAGAATCTTGCCTTAATCAACAGCCATGTGCAGAGCCACGGGCTGAAGGCCATGGTGCGGATGACGGGCAAGCTCTGCCAGGACGAGTGCATGCAAGGTCCGAATCTGAGCATCGACGGCGAGGTTTATCACGGCGTTACGCCTGCTCGATTGCTGGGACTGTTAGAGCAGCTTGGCGGGCCAGATCGGGGACAGCATGGAACAAGCTAGGTTTATCAAGACCAGAAAACACGAGTGCCAGGACTGCAATAAATGCATTCGCGGGTGCCCGGTAAAGGCGATCCGGGTCCAGGAGAACTGCGCGCAGGTGGTTCCTGAGCTGTGCATTCTTTGCGGCAATTGCACATTGACGTGTCCCAGCAACGCGAAACAGGTGTGCGACGACCTGCCAAGCGCAAAGGCTCTGATTAATTGCAGGCGTGCCGTGGTCGTATCGCTTGCTCCTTCCTTTGTGGCTCAGTATCCGGGGGTGCGACCCGGGCAGTTGGTTCGCGCACTTAAAGTGTTGGGATTCTTTGCCGTGTCCGAGACGGCACTGGGCGCACAGGAGGTTTCAGCGAGCGTGCACGCCCTGATGCGGAGCAAGCCCAATGGAATCTGGATTTCTTCGGCTTGCCCCACGGTTGTGGACTTCATCCGGAAGTTCCATCCAGATTGTCTTCCGCATGTATGCGGCGTTCTGTCTCCTGTGCTTGCACATTGCAAAGTGCTGCGCACGCTTTATGGCGATGACATCGCAGTTGTTTCCATCGGGCCTTGCATTGCGGAGAAGAAAGAAGCTGAAGATCATCCCGCGCTTCTTGACGTGGCGCTTACGTTTGAGGATCTTGATTTCTGGCTGGCTGAACGGCATATCAAGCTCAGCGAAGTAGTGGATAGCCCTGATGACCGATTTGAACCGAAAGCTGCGGAAGAGGGAGCGCTGCTGCCGATCGAGGGTGGAATGGCGCCCGGGCTCACAGGGAAACTTGAGATTGACGATGTAGGCTTTGTCGCGGTGTCGGGAATGCCAAATGTGGAGCAGGCATTGAAGGAGATTCCCGAGTGGAAGCGGGAGCAGGGGATGTTCTTTGAGATGAATGCATGCGCTGGAGGTTGCATCAACGGACCAAAAGCAACGCGCGGCACTTCGATTGCGCGGCGGCGCTATGACATTGTTCGCAATGCAAAGGCGGCTTCGGAGTTTCCGCGTCAATCGTCGATTGAGATCACACAAAGTTATGAAGCCGCCCCAGCGACGCGCAACGAGTACGGCGAACTGCAATTGCGGGAGGCATTGCGCACGGTTGGGAAATACGCAGTGGAAGACGAACTCAACTGTGGTGGGTGCGGGTATGACACTTGCCGGGACTTTGCAGGCGCGCTGATTTCGCGCAATGCCGAGCGCATGATGTGCGCAACGTATACGCGCAAGTTGGCACAGAAGAAGGCCAATGCGCTACTGCAGAAGATGCCGTCAGCCGTTGTGATCGTTGACGACGAGCTGAAGATCATAGAGTGCAATTCGAATTTTGTGCGGCTGTTTTCTCCAGAGGACGAGCCCACAAGGAATCTCGAAGGCAGCCCTCTGAGCGACGTGATGCCGTTCTCTTATCTTTTCCGCCGCGTGCTTGAGTCGAGCGAAGATATCGTGGGGCACGACATTCGCTACGAGCGGAGCATTCTGACTTCGAGCGTTTTCACGATCGAGCCACATTCGGTGATGTGCGCCATTTTTCGCGACATATCAGAGCCGCTGTTTCAGAAGGAGCAGATTATCGATCGCGCTCGCGAGGTAATCCAGAAGAACCTCAAGACAGTACAGCAGATCGCTTACCTGCTGGGTGAGAATGCTGCGGACTCCGAGATCATTCTCAATTCGATTGTGCGCTCGTTTACACCCAAGGATGTTGAGGACCGCGGCGGAGGTATGAGTGAACGGAACTGAGAGCTTTATCGAGGTCGACTCCTGCCAGCGGGCCAAGAATGGGCAACTGATCTCAGGCGACGTGTTTCTTTCGCAGCAGGTGAAGCAGGAAGGCCGCGTTGTCTCCGTGCTCTCTGACGGGCTTGGCAGCGGCGTGAAGGCTAGCGTGCTGGCGAGCATGACGGCGACCATGGCACTGAAGTTTGCTTCGAGCGCGATGGATATTCGCCGGTCGGCTGAGATCATCATGGACACGCTGCCGATTTGCAGCGTGCGCAAGATAAGTTATTCAACGTTCACTGTGGTGGATATGGCCAGCAGCGGCGAGACGCGCATTATTGAGCACGGGAATCCGCCGTTCCTATTGATTCGCCCCAAGGGCAGGTTGAGCGTAGAGAAGACGGAAGTGCATCCCGAGCGCTGGCAGGACCGTGTGATCGGCTTCTCCAGTTTCGATGCCCAGCGTGAAGACCGCATCATTTTCTTCTCCGACGGCATTACGCAGGCGGGCATGGGCGAGTATCGAACGCCACTTGGATGGGGATTGGAGAACGTTGAGAGGTTCGTCCGCGAGAAGATTGACCGCCATCCGCAGATCTCTGCGCGCGAGTTGTCGCGCGTGCTGGTGGCGAAGGCTGAAGAAGTGGACGGGCTCAGCGCGAAGGACGACATTACGTGTGGAGTGGTGTACTTTCGAAGTCCGCGCAAGCTGCTGGTGATTACGGGAGCTCCTTTCAACAGGGCTCATGATCGCGACCTGGCCAAGATGGCGGAGCGAACCCAGGGAAGAAAAGTGATCTGTGGCGGAACGACGGCCAATATTCTCTCGCGTCTGCTGAATCGCGAAATCCAGATCGATATGCGGCAGCGGCTGCACTCCAAGGTTCCTCCTTCGGCAATGATGGAAGGATTTGACCTGGTAACAGAAGGCACGCTGACATTGGGCGAAGTGCTTCGCCTTCTGGAGGAAGGGTTTGCGCCGGAAGAGATGGAATCGAACCCAGCCGTACGTCTGGCGGCAATGCTCCTGGACAGCGACATCGTGAGCTTTGCAGTCGGCACCAGGATCAATGAAGCTCACCAGGACCCGAACATTCCTGTTGAACTCGATCTTCGACGGAACATCGTTAAGCGAATTTCTCAAGTTTTGGAGAGCAGACACATGAAGCGGGTCCTCATTCAGTACGTGTGAGCAATTGATATGGAGCCTATTCCGCATCATTGGTCAGTTTGAGAAGGCATAGGTTTTGACACGGCCGGATCGTTGAGATCCGGCCGTTCATCCTCCTAAACTTGGCCGTTGCTTTTTGCAATCTCTTTTGTCACGGCACCAAAGAGCGTACGCAAGTCCAGAGCGGCCTAGTGACCGTGGGCAGAGCTGATCGCAGCGCAGTGAACGTTAGCAATTTCTATG
>PLST01000121.1 GCA_003164255.1 Acidobacteriaceae bacterium
AGCATGGCGGGGGAGAAGTCGAGCGCGACGAAGCTTGCGCCGGGACGGGCGGCTCTGACGAGGGAAAGAAGTCTTCCGCCGCCGCTGCCGATGTCGAGAACGCGGCGCGGGGCTGCGGGCACGAATTCAAGCAGGGTGGCTTCGCCTTCAACGCGGTGAGGGACGGAGTCGGCGCGGCGCAGGTATTCGAGGGCGTGCTCAGCGGATGACCAGAGGTTGACTTCGGGTGAGTGTGTCGCGGGAGTTCCCATGGATTGATTCAAACGCGCGCGGGGGCTCAAGTCCAATACGAAGTGGTTATCGGGCCGGTTGGCGACGGTTATGGGGATTGGGGGTTAGTTTGCATGCCTGCGGCGCGGCGCGCTTTGACGAATTTGAAAAGGGCGTAACAGATGCCGAGCACGACCAGGCTGCCATAGATGTACAGGATGGGCGTGGACCACTCGGCGAGGGAGTGCCGCCAGAAGTGGACAACTTGCCGGCCGTAGTGGAAGCCGAGCCAGCCGATGAGGCTGTATCGCGTGACGCGCGCGGTGGTATAGGAGACAAGAAACCTAGCGCGCGAGACGCCGAGGGCTCCTGCGGCGAGCAGAAAAGGCGTGAGGGGGATGGGCGGGGGCAGGACCGCGGCAAGAAAGACAGCCAGCGATCCGTGCCGCTGTACCCAGTTGTCGATGCGGCCGCGGACCTTGGCGGAGACATGTTTTTCGAGCGCGGGCAACCCACCTTTGCGGCCGGTGTTCCAGGTGAGATAGCCGCCAACGAGGGACCCGGCAATGGCCAGGGCGACGAGGGAGACGATATGAATGGCGGTGGCGTTGGGGTGAACGGAGATGAGAAGCAGGAGCAGATCAGTGGTGCCGGGGATGGGCAGGGGAATGATGGATGAATCGATGATGGCGATGACAAAGATTCCGATGGCGCCGAAGCCGATGAGCCAGCGCACGAAAGGAGACGAGGCGAGGGAGCCGGTGCGGGGGGCATGGGGTTGACTCGATTGAAGAACCAGAGTGAGAAGCGTCAAAGTGGAAAGCGTTGGGCCGAGAGGCGGCACGAGGCTCACAGGTACCTTTCAGACAAGAGTCAACGCAAGACAGGTCCGGCGCAAAACGGGTTCAACAACGGTGCGGCAACTGCGAGAGGTTCCTTTCGATCCGAAGGATCGGCGGTACCCTGAGCGAGATGCAGGAGCGGAAAGCCGAGATAGAAGGATTGCTGAGGGCATCATATCCCATCCATGACAAGGGTAAAGCCGACGTCATGGATGGGGGACGGGGCATTCTGTCCCCGGTCCCCAAATGCGAGGGACCGGGGGCACCCACTTCTTCTTCGAGAGGTGTGGATTGCTAGGCGTGGTTGATGTAGCCCATGCCGGTGAGCACGCCGCGCATGTAGGCCATGCTCTCGATTACGCCGGGCATTGGATCGTCGGCGTGAATCTCGTACTCCAGATCGACAAAGTTCGGATACTTGATGTCGATGAGTGCCTTGAAGATTTCGCGGAAGGGAATGACGCCCTCGCCGACGGCGACCTGGTTTTCCCGGCTCGTGTAGCTGGTGAGGTCCTTCACATGCATGTCGTAGAGTCGCTTGCCGGTGGCGTGGATCGCCTCCACCACATTGGCGTTGGCGCGGACGGCGTGGCCCACGTCAATGCAGAAACCGATGCGCGGATCCATGTTCTTGATCGCCTTGAGCACATCAAAGGGCGACGGAAAGAACTTGTCTTCGGGCCCATGGTTGTGGATGGCGATTTTGATGTCGTATTCCTTCACGTACTTTTCGATCCACTTCAGCGACTCGGGCGTTGGATCGCCGGCGACGATGGTCCCGATGCCGGCGCGCTTGCAGTACTCAAACTTGCCGCGGATGTCGCTTTCGTCCGCGCTTGGAAAGTAGATGGCGCCGGCGGCATGGAGCTTGATGCCCGCGGCGGCGTAGTCGGCCAGTGCCTGCGCTTCCTGTGCTGGATCCATGGGGAGATGGTCTTTGATGTCTTTTACGTTGAGGTCGGTGAGGTTGAGTTGCTTGAGGTAGCCGAGCATCTGGGCGCGGGTAAAGTTGCGGAAGGTATAGCTGCAGATTCCCAGTTTGATGGGCGAAGGTTTGCCGGTCTCAGTGAGTGCTTCAGCAAAGGAAGGCGCGGGGCCGGACGCGACACAGGCCGCGGCCATGACCGCGCCCGATTGAACAAAACGACGACGGGACAAATTCGATTTCATTGGTTGGAGACTCCTCTGCTTCTCCCAGGAATGAATGCCGGTGAATGAATAACTGGCACAGCCGTTATAGACGATCATGGCGGGGGTTGCATAGGACAGGGAACAGGGATTAGGGAATAGGGAACAGGGATTAGGTTATTAGGTTGTTAGGTGGTTAGGTGGCAGACGAGCTGGAGACAGGGAATAGGGACTGAGGGTGCGGCCCTAAAACAACAAACCCCACGAGCCGTTGAGGGCCGTGGGGTGGGATGTAGGTTGATCGAGCTGCGTTATTGCTTGCCGAAGCGATAGACGATGCCGCCGGTGAAGCCCACGCTCTTTTGGAAGCTGGAGCCGAAGCCGGTTGCATGGAATTCGGGGGCCAGCTTGAAGCCGATGTTGGGCGCAAAGTTGTATTCGCCGATGACGCTTCCGTTGGCGGCAAAGGTGTAGCCGTCAGGATAGAGGCCGAGGGTCTTGGCGCCAAAGCCATTGGTGTCTGCCGAAAAGTTGCCGTAGGCTACGCCGCCCACTACTCGGGCAGCCAGTGAGAACTTGGGCCTCAGGAAGAAGCGGTAGGTCGGACCGGCCATGCCGTCGTACTGGCTGATGGAGGGCCGAGTCACGTTGGTCGGGTTGAGGCCCACGTAGGCCGTACCGTAGTATCCGCGGCCATCGAGGGTCAGGCCCAGGCGCTCATTGAAGTAGCGGGTCCCGCCCGTGTCCCATGCGTAGTAGGTGAGCCGCTGCAGGTATGTTCCGGGCTGAAAGCGCAGATAGCCCACATCGGCGAAGAGCTCGTATTTGTGTGAGTAGACGTCGTGCATGGCGGCGGCGCGGCGCTGTTCGCGGCGGGCGCGGATGCGGGCCTGCACGCTCATCTGCTGGGGAGAATCGGGCGAGGGGTTGAGCTGCGCCTGGCCCTGATCAGGTGCCTGAGGCTGGGTTTGGATTGAGGTCTGGCTGTGTTTGGCCGGCTTGCTTTTCTTCTTCTTCCTGGTTTTGGAAGCCTTGGGCTGGGGCTGGGGCTGCGCCTGGTCTGGCGCCTGGGTCTGGGCTGGCGTCTGATCCGGATTCTGAGGCGGGAGTGGGATGTGGGCCTGGGCCAACAGGACAGGCATGGCTGGGGAAGCTAGGGCCAACAGAAGTGCAAGACGGCGAAAAGAGTGCATCGGTATCGGGTTTCCTCCACGGGAGTACGGAAGCACACCACCGCAGGATGCAGTGCTCCCCCCATTAAGTATTAAATCACCTTGGGGTTGGGCTCCGGCGGCTTGAGGGGGTGAATCCCGGTAATTCAGTTGTTTGCCGCGTAATGCAGCCGTTTGCCGGCGCTGCCCCAGTCAGGTGGATGTATAGGGAGTTGGACGCCCGGCAGGGTGATTCGTCTCAGTTCGCCCGCGCCACGCGGGAAGAAGGCGGCAGGGATCTGAGGCGCATGGCGGGGATTTGATGCGCTCGGCAAGCCGCTGCATGCCGTAGGATGAAGACCACGGAGGGCGAAAGAGGATGGGCCGTATTCTGTTTGGAGTGATACTGGGAATTGTGCTGGTTCCTGTTGGCGTGATGCTGTGGTTTCACCTTGGCAATCCGCCGGTAGCTGTGGCGGATACGCCGTTCTGGCACGAACGTCAGATTACCGGGATGGCGCTGAATGGGCGAATCGATCGTGAAGAGATCAAGACGCCGCCCATCCCGGCCGATGAGACGGCATTTGTGGCCGGTGCGCAGGTTTATCGCGACCAGTGCGCGTCCTGTCATGGATTCCACGGAAAACCGTCCGCGTTTGCGGGACACATGTACCCCAAGGCACCCCCACTTTGGGAGAAGCACCACAACGGAGACACGGTGGGCGTGAGCGACGATCCGCCGGGCGAGACCTATTGGAAAGTCGCGAACGGGATCCGGCTCACCGGCATGCCGTCGTACAAAGACATCCTGAGCGACACCCAGATGTGGCAGGTGACGCTGCTTTTGGCNNCCTGACGCGGCGTCTGCGGCGATGGCGAAGTGAGACGGAGAGTCTGACGGCGCTGCACGAGTAGAGTGGTACAAGAGGGTAAGCGGCGATGAGCGTTCTGGACGTAGTGCGCAAGGGACTGGGCTACGTGCTGATGAGCATGGGGGTTTCAAGCCCGAAGCCGAAGCCGAAGCCGGTGGAAAAGCCTGTCGAAGGGGCGGATTCGAGTCGGACGCCCGGCGCGTAGCAGGGACGGAAGAAGGCAGCTGTGGTCGGGCGAGATTAGCAGGGGCTGAAGCCCGGCGTCGATTTTGGGGTCTTTATGGCACGAGTAAACTCGTGCCCTGATACAAACTTCTCGAAGCTGAGTTCTCTGCTATCCCAGGTCCCTCCGCCGCGGCGGACGAGGGATCACCACCCCAGGGACGAAGACCTGTCCCTGGGGACCCCGGACCAGGGGCACCCGGCATATCTGCTCCCGGCGCTGCCCGTACAATGGAGATGGAGTTA
>PLST01000493.1 GCA_003164255.1 Acidobacteriaceae bacterium
TCCCCTATCGGGGACTCTAAAGCAGTGCCAACAGTAACCACTGGCGCAAGGTACCGAGCTTCGAAAACCCATGACCAGCTACCCTAACCACCTCACACAAAACGGGTATTGTACCCCCCGGCGATCAAACCGGAGAATAAACCCACAGCCGACTATTCGGTTTTGGGGACCTTTCTGGAGGGCGGATCAGGAAGCAATATCGATTTCAGAGTGTGCTTCACAGCAGCTGGGTGGATGGGAGTTGGAGCGGAAACTGAACTGGGGACTCGACACGGATTTCTCAATGGAGGCCAAAAGAAAAACCCGAAAATGGGACCGCAGGGGACTACTTTCAAAACGCCAAGAGAATGAGGGCACTCGACAACGTATATCATTCTCTTAATGACGGGCATCAAAGGTAGCTTTATCCCTTGGCAAAATCTCAGGGAGGTTTTCTTGTTGTATTTTTGGGGCAGCCACGATGTTGATTCCCGACCGACACCGATTCCGATGAATGCTGCAGGAAACCAGACTCCAAAAAACGGGATTCAAATGTCTTTACAAATTCGCGGCAAAGGCTTGTGACGCCATATTGCCAGCTCGAGAGGATCGGTACAGCCTTAAGAGCTTTTGTTATTCAGTAGCCCTGGTTCCTGGCGATTGAATTCGGAGCTGGCATTTCAAACGCAGGTCCGCAGGCATCGCCAATTCCAGAAAGTCCCAGGTGGCAAGAAGCTTTGCCTCATTCCGATTCTCCAGGCACTCATTGAAAGGAGCACAATGTCGCGCACTACGTATCAATCGTCATGGATGAATGAGGAGTTGCAATTATTCCGCAAGACGGTCCGCCAGTTTGTTCAGGATGAGTTTGTGCCACATCAGGCTCTTTGGCGCGAGCAACACGGACCGGATCCAGACGCATGGACCACGAGCGGGAAGGCGGGCCTCCTGCTTCCTGACGTTCCAGAAGAATACGGCGGAGGCGGAGGAACATTCGCGCACGAGACCGTCGTGATTGAAGAACTCGCGAAGGCAGGAGTGAGTTTCGGTTCTGGAGTGCAGAGTATTGTCGGACATTACATCCTCGCATTCGGCACTGAAGAACAGAAACGTGAATGGCTGCCAAAAATGTGCAGCGGTGAATTGGTGGCCGCAATCGCGATGACTGAACCGGGAGCCGGCTCGGATTTGGCAGGAGTCAAAACGAGTGCGCGCCGCGAGGGCGATGAATACATCATCAATGGGTCGAAGACATTCATCACCAATGGCAGGCGTGCGAATCTTGTGTGTGTCGCGGTCAAGACCAATCCTGCGGCGGCTGGGTTCCATGGTATGTCGCTGATCGTGGTGGAAACAAAGAGAGTTTCAGGATACAGCACAGGCAGCGCATTCGACAAAGTCGGAATGAACGGTTTGGATACTTGCGAAATGTTCTTCAGCGACGTGCGTGTCCCTGTTGCGAATCTTCTCGGCTCCGAAGGCAAGGGGTTTAGCCAGATGGTGCAGCAGCTGCCTTATGAGCGCCTTTCCATTGGAGTGAGCGCAGTCGCGATGTCAGAACAGGCCGTGGCTATCACTGCCAAGTACGTCAAGGAGCGGATCGCGTTCGGTAAGCCGCTGCTTGATTTTCAAAACACGCGCTTCAAGTTGGCCGAATGCAAGACCGAGGTGCAGATTGGTCGTGTTTTCCTCGACCACTGTATCGAGCGTTTCATTGCCAGCCAGTTGGATGCGGTCACCGCGGCAATGGCAAAGTACTGGCTCACCGAGTGCCAGTGCCGTGTGGTCGACGTTTGCGTACAACTGCATGGCGGTTACGGATACATGGCCGAATATCCGATTGCCCGCATGTGGACCGATAGCCGTGTCCAAAGGATCTATGGCGGAACGAATGAAATCATGAAAGAGATGATTGGCTACTCGCTATGAGCTGGAGCAGGAATTCTGCGCTGATTGCGCCAAATGAAAATGAACGCGGAGCGACATAGATGTAAATCGGAGAAGCGATGGAACTGACACGACCTGTGAGGACGCCGAATTTCGACCCTGACCAATCCATGGTTGAGCCAACGGCAAACGGTTCGATTGCGAACCGCCGTGAGGAGAACTCGCTGAAAGAGGCCGAGCGCCACCGGATCTTGTACGAGTGGAACGACACTCGCACGGAATTCCCGGCATTCTGCGCACACCAGCTCTTCGAGCACCAGGTGCAGAGAGCTCCAGAGGCAATCGCCGTAGTTTTTGAGGATCAACGGCTCAGCTACCGTGAACTGAATCAGCGCGCCAACCAGATTGCCCATTATCTCCGGAAACTTGGAGTCGGGCCCGACAGCCTGGTCGGCGTATGCATGCAGCGTTCGACAGAGATGGTGGCGGCATTGCTGGGCGTTTGGAAAGCAGGAGGAGCCTATGTACCGCTCGACCCATCCTACCCCCAGGAACGGCTCGCTTTCATGGTTTCTGATGCAGCGGTTCAGGTACTGCTGACACAGAAACGCTGCGAGCACCTGTTTTCACCTGCCCATGAAAGGACGTTGTTCCTTGATTCGGATTGGCCAACGATCGCACGCGAGAGTCAAAGCAATCCCGAACTGCTGTCGACTCCCTCGAATCTGGCGTATGTAATGTACACTTCGGGATCGACGGGCAACCCCAAGGGAGCGATGATTCTGCAAAGCGGGTTGGTCAATTACCTGACTTGGGCAATCAAAGCCTATGCTGTGGAGCCCGGAGGCTCTGTTCCAGTTCATAGTTCGATATCCTTTGACCTCACAGTCACAAGTTTGTATACGCCGCTGCTGGCTGGTGCAAGAGTCGAGCTTGTTCCAGAAGACGCAGCAGCGCAAAGCCTTTTGACGGCACTGCAGCGCCAGAAGGGCCGCAGCCTGGTGAAGATTACTCCTGCTCATCTCGAACTGCTTAGTCTTCAGCTTTCTCCCGGTGAAGTGGACAACATGACAAATGTTTTTGTCATCGGCGGCGAAAATCTGCTTGCCGAAAAACTGAAGCTATGGAGAGAATCTGCGCCTGCGACGCGGCTGATCAATGAATATGGTCCAACTGAAACCGTCGTAGGCTGCTGTGTTTATCAGGTCAAGCCCGATGATCCGCGCAACGGCTCGGTTCCCATTGGACGCCCCATCGACAATACCCAGCTCTATGTGCTCGATCCGGAGATGAAGCCGGTGGCTTTGGGTGAAATGGGCGAGCTGTACATTGGCGGCGCAGGCGTGGCACGTGGATACTGGAATCGTCCGGAACTGACTGCGGAACGGTTTCTGCCTAATCCATTTTCAGAAATACCTGGGTCCCGGCTTTACAAGAGCGGAGACCTTGCTCGCTATCGTCCAGACGGGGTCCTGGAGTACCTGGGCCGCACCGACAACCAAGTGAAGGTCCGCGGTTATCGCATTGAACTTGGCGAAATTGAAGCCGCTCTGGCGAGTCACCCAGGGGTTCAGTCTTGCGCCGTATTGGCGCGCGAGGACGAACCGGGCGACCGGCAACTGGTCGGGTATGTGAGCGCGGCGAAGAGCAATTCCCTGGCTCCCGAAGAGCTGCGCAGCTTTCTGCAACAGAGCCTGCCATCCTACATGGTGCCGGCGCATTTCGTTCTGCTTGAGTCGCTCCCGCTCACTCCCAATGGCAAGGTCGACCGCAAGAGCCTGCCCGCCCCTTCGAAAAAGACAGCCACTGCCCCGGCAGCAACTGCAGCCACTCGCACCAGCGTGGAAGATGCTCTGGCCGCCATTTTGACCGAGTTGCTGAATGTGAAAAATATCGGGATCAACGTCAGTTTTTTTGATCTTGGCGGCGACTACCTGATGGTTTACAAGGTCGTGTCCCGGATCAGTGACGTATTCAAAGTTGACCTTTCTGCTGATGAAATTCTAGAAACTCCGACGATAGCTGGAATTGCGGAACTCCTTTCTAAGTCCGATATTTCCGTCGATCTTTCGGCGTACTCGGCAGCTGCAACCCTCGCGAAATCGGACGTGGCTCCGCTCACATCCAACGGCAATGTGGATCAAAAAGAGCCCGTCCCGGCGGCGGATCCCTCCACCACACTCGCATACGATGCTCCCCAGGGCGAGACGGAAAGAAAACTCACCGAAATCTGGGCAGAGGTACTCAATCTCGATCATGTGGGCCGGCACGACAATTTCTTCGATATCGGAGGCCATTCGCTCCTGGCATTGCGATTGATCTTGCGTTTGCAGCAAGTCTTTTCAGGCGAAGCCTTGCCACTCAGGGCCGTGTTGGAGGCCCCCACCGTTGAAGAGTTTGCCGTTTGGATCGGCAAACACAGAGCTGAAGATCAAACTCAGATTATGGTGCAGGTGAGAAAAGGAACGACCAAACGGATTCCGTTCTTCCTGATCCACGGTGCCGGTGGAAACGTGCTGAGCATGCGCGCCCTTGCAATGGCTTTGCCTGACGACCTACCGGTCTATTTTCTTCAGGCGAAGGGCCTCGATGGCTCTGAGCCGTTCGGAAGTGTGGAAGAAACTGCGCAATGCTATGTTGAAGAAATCCGAAAGGTTCAACCTCACGGACCTTACCATCTCGGAGGCGGCTGTTACGGCGGATTAGTGGCATTTGAAATGGCGCGGGTCTTCGAACAGATGGGCGAATCGGTTGGCTCGCTTTTCATCATTGACGTCTTGAATCCTGCATTCGAAAAATACATGTCAAGAAGTGAACGGCTGGTCCGCAACGCAAAGTTTTTTGCAGGGCGTGCAGCCCTGCATTCGCGCAAGTTGCTCTCAACGCCAGCCAATCAGTGGCTTGACTATTCAAAAGGCCGCCTCAAAGCGGTGAAAAAGTATGCTCTCGGTTCAGACATTGGAAGCCCCAACGCCCCACTGCCAGAATTCCCTTCAGATGCCGACTGGGCAAATGCTCGATCCGCGGAAGGCACGCGCCTGGGCGAAATCCTGGAGCGCGTTGGGCGGGCGAGCCGCATTGCCCATAACAATTTCGTGCCCAAGCCCTACGCTGGCGATGCCGTGATTATCATGGCAAGCGACCGCAAGGTCACGCCCTACCAAGACGATTTTCTGGGCTGGAGGCCGGTTGTCAGGGGAGCTCTCGGGAAGTTTGAAATCGGTGGTAATCACAACAGCATATTTGAAGAACCCGCTGTGCGGCCGATGGCAGCAATCATTGAGGCCAAACTCAAGGAACTCTCAGCCGAAATGAACCTGGCAAGTTAGGCCGAGCCTTATTATGACCTGCGCAGGCCGATTGCCAGGGGCTCGGGCGTCCGGAGTCCGTGAGATTTCGAGGCCGAATACTTCCATTGCCTGCCCTCAGTTCAACACCAGGGGCTTGCGCTGATGCAGCCTCACTGACTTTGACGGAAGCTCGGCCTTGTAGTTAACTGCCCATGAATGCAATTGCTCCTGCAAGGGAAGAAGGATGTGTCAATTGAGTCTTCTTACCGTTACTCAAGATGTCAAGCCGCCAAAACGCCTGGATCAGCCACAGCGGATGCAAAGCTTTGTCGAGCATCTGAGGCGTTGCGGCTATGACCTCGCGGGATGCGCAAAACGTGTCGATGTATTCCCTCGCCTGGGAGTCAACTTCTGGCAGACGTTTCGTCCGGAACGACCGCTTGATTTCGGTCACCCTGTAGATACGCTCATAGCGCTCTTTATCGATGGTCGTCGACTCGGAATTGATCAACTCAGGGCTCATGTCCCCTCGTCTTTTATCGATGACGCGGTCGAGATGGATCTGGTTGAGATGCAGGATAAAACGGTGCAATCAAACCTTTGCATGTTTCCCTGTTACGGGCTGTATATCGCCACCGATCGCGCTGACAAAAACACGGCGATTAATCAGGTCATGTGGCTGTGGCCCGAGAGCTATCTTCTCGGCGGCCTCGTGAAACGGACTCCGCGAAGGAGAGGTTTTGACATGGGGACTGGGTCGGGTGTCCATGCGCTGCTGGCGAGCAGGCATTGTCATGAGGTCGTTGGTGCCGATGTCAACCCCCGAGCAATTGAGTTTTCCAGATTCAATGCAGCCTTGAACAATGCCACAAATGCTGAATTCGTCTTGAGTGACTTGTTTAACTCGATCGAATCCACATGTGATTTGTTGACCGCGAATCCTCCTTACGCACCGGACAGCGCCGCTCGCGCCGGAGACAATTTCTGGAGCGGAGGGATTGAGGGCACCGAGCTGCTTCGCAGGATCGTTGAGGCTATTCCTTCGAGGGTAGATGTGGATGGGACGGTCCACATCAATGCTCTGTTTCCAAACCCTCCGGGAACCACCATCAAGGATCATTTCGATCGGTGGCTGGTGGGGACAATCGGTCAGTATGAAGTGCTCGACCATACCTGGTCGGTTCCCCGTTATGACGACCTTCTTTCCGAGAAGCCGTTCGAGGGCGACAAGTCCGCGTGGCGCTTTGGCGTCGTCAGTCTGCGCCGAGCACCAAACGGTGCGGGATGGTGGCGAGAGGTCGCCGGACGGGGTCTGTTCTTCAGCGCAGAAGGGAGTTGTTCTATGGTCGCGGATTTTGACCAACGTTGAGGTCTGGGTCGCACCGCGCAATCTGTCTCTTGGCTTTGGCTGCGATTAAGATTGGCGAGTGGCAGGCTGAAGCGCCGTGGGAACTGCAGTGGCAATTGGGGGAGACCCTGCATCGAAAACGGCCGTAAGCGGAAGTGATGGCCGGTCAATCTGGCTTCTAGCCGTAACCGAAGGCGCCCCCTGTTAGGCGGTGGAGCATTCACGGGACCTTATATACCCGTTGTCGCCTATCTAAATCCCCAAGGCAGTTAGCAGTTTATATGCGTCGGCCCTGGGAAGTCAGGCGAGTCCCAGCGCGCGAGGCCGATTGCGCTGGTATCATGGACTGCGTTGGCGCCCAGGCCATCCGTGGGCGGTTAGCTCACTTGGTTAGAGCGCCTGCCTTACAAGCAGGAAGTCGGCGGTTCGAGTCCCTCCCTGCACCATTTTCGGAATGTCTTCTGAGAAATCCTGAGATAGCTCATGTTAAGTCTCAAGACTTGCAATGAAGCGCCTGCCGAGAATTCAGGGAGTTTGAGATGTTCAGTAGCGGCCTGCCATTTCCCCAATTGCGCCGTGGCTGTTGTGTTGTCAAGTGCGGCAACGGCCTTGCGGTCGGCCCCCTGCCGGACGTGGCTAAAGCGGTCCAACATCGAACAACTGACGACCTGACGACCTGACCGGCTCAATGGCATCAGCGGCCACGCAGATGGAAGTGGATTCGCGCCTTATGCCCTCATTGATGCGCAGGTGCGTTATTGGGAATGATCAGCGGGCGTCACCAATCGGCTGGCTCTCAATGACTGAATGGCGCTTCTTCAACCTGAGGAATGGCGTCTCGAAATAGCGATAGGAGACAGCCGCCATCAGGACAGTCAATCCGAGCGTCAGGCCGGTGTTCAGCAGGAATATGGGCCCTTCGAGCGACTTAATCGTCGAATTCATGTGTGCAGCGAGGTTTCTGATGATGAGGCGATCTGTCACTGCAATCGCAAATTCATTATAGATATAATGGCCGAATGAAATGCGTCCGAGGTAGATAGCCCATCCCGGAAGCAGCTTTGGATCCGCTCCTAGAAAGGCAAGCAGCAGCAGGACGCAGCCCAGCGTGGTCACTGCGTATCTTCCGATGAGCGACCAATTGCCTGGGTTCAGTTTATCGCCGCCGAAACGGCAGTGCTGGCCGTAGCAGGCGTATAGCCAGCAAACGACGGCGAGAACAAGCAATACGATTCTTTGCCAGACGATGAACCTGATTACCTTACCAGGCAGAATAAGGCATAATAGGATTCCGCCGGCGATGCACTGATATTGAGCAGAAGGCTCGAACCAAACACTGATATCGATGGCCGATATCCTGCCCAGGAAATACAGTCAGACATTGGAAAGAATCATCATTGCCACGCAAAATCCAAAGAGTGATTTGCGATTGAAGTGCTTCAACCTCCACGTGGCAAACAGATAGAACTGTTCTTCAATGGAGATACTCCACAGCGGGTCCGTGGGCAGATTGGTACGTGGATGGGCGACGGGAAACCAGTATCCAAGAAAGAGGGCGTACCGTCCTATTTTGTCCATGGAGTCAAAAACATTGTCGAGCCTCGCGGCGAAGATTACGCCAATCGCCAGCGCAAGATAATAGAGAGGCCGAACGCGTAGGAATTGGTGAAAGCATCATAGACTGGAGAAAAACCATGCAGCAAATGGACTACGCGGGGATCATTGCTTGAGGGCAAAGTGGAGTGAAAGAAGACGAGCAGAAATGCGACAAAGCGGAGAACGTCCGGTTCCGGACGATAAAAACCGAACTCCTGAAGTTATTGTGCCTTCCAAATCGCACTTCCTCGCTTTCGATTCAGTTATATTTCCAGTCAAGTCGATCTATGCCGGACGCCCTTCTGGAGGCTGCGCCTATCATCGCAGCGCATAGCCCTTTTCCATGGGAAAGGGGCTCTCCTGATCGAATCAGTAGAAGCCTTGACAGGGGGTCAGGATGGTGAGCTTCGGGCTGTAGGGAAAGCCGGGAAACAGATTCTCGTTCGAGACGTGCACAACGCGTCCGGGCAGTTGCGAAACATTCCACGGAACCTCAGCCGATGTAGTAAGCGCCAGCCATGCATCGCACGGCCATTCAGAGGGCGGTGACGCTTGCCGCACGATGAACGGCTTCCGGGTGGGACTGCGGGCGGCGATGTACAGGTCGCCGGAGACCATCAGCGGCGCTTCCGGAGGAATAGTCGCGGCCAGTTCGTCGGCGAGGTGTGCCGTGGAAAGAGCGGAATAAAACTTGTAGGCTTCGCGTGTGCGCATCATATTCCACCCCATGCTCGGCAGCCATGCGACAAGCAGCACGGCAGCGATAACCCGGAAGAGCCGGCGCTGCGACGAACCCGATTCGATCTGCGCCATAACGGCGATGACCGGCCACACCGTGAGGAAGACCAGATAGGGCGGATGCATCGTAATCGAAGTTAAAAACATGATCAGGCCGCAACATGCGAAGCAGGAGGCCGCCAGTACAACACGGTGAAGTGGCTTCCGCCGTGCGAAGGCAGCACAAGTCACCGCTACCGTGGCAAGTGCGGCTGCCCAAACCCAGGGACAGGACCAGCGAAAATCCGTGAAACCCTTGCGGAGGTGGCCAAAGTTTTCCGCATTGCTCAGGTGAGCATGCCATGCCAGTTGCACCATCGCGGCTTGAATATCGGGCACGGCGCGTGAAACCGGAACAGCGCACCATAGCATAAAGGAGACTGGAATAGCCACGCCCAGGACGAAAAGCGGGATCAAACGGCGGAATGCACTCAGTCCCAGATCAGCAGCCAGAAACACAAAGGCTCCGATCACGAAAACGCAGGCTCTGGGATGAAACCCTGCGGCAAGAGCGGTGCAGAAGCCTGCCAGAAAAACCATAAGCCATTGCGACAGGCATTGCCGGCGAATCAGAACAACGAACGCCCCGGCCAGAGCGAGAAGTGCGATGCCCTCTGGCCGCGCCAGAAGAACCTCAATGGATGATCGGTCACCGAGCCAGGCAATCGGCAGCAGCACTCCGGTTTTGGGCAACCCGCTGCAAATCAGAACAAGACTCAATGCGAGAATTGCAAGCGACGAGGCGAGATACTGCGGAAGCCGTGAACTGAACTCACTGATCCCCAATATACGGAAAGTGAACGTCTGGAATCGCGGATAGAAAGGGCCATGGTAAAACCATAACTCGTTCTCGTATGGAGCATTAGGAGCCGGCGCCCACAAAAGGCTATGACCGTCGTGGTAGCTGATTGCAGGCTGATTCAGCGCAGGTTCGTCGATCGCGTTGACGAGAGGATAGCGATCCAGGACGAAGAAAAACCGGGCAAATATCACAAGGAACAACAACAATGAGAACTGAATATAATGATGTTTCTTCAGCATGGGACCCGACTCCATCTGTCATCCTTGCTTTTCGTGTTCCAGACGAAGCCTTTGTGCCTGGCGCGAACTGCAGGGGCGTTCGCCAACAAAAGGAGTATAGCAAACGAGATATGAGAGAATAATCACGGCAGAGGAATCCCTGCCTGGCGACTCAATTCGAGATGACAGAGAACGAACCACTTCCGGCCAAGAGCAACCTGCTTCGCCGGGTTGTCTCGGCTGCAATCCCTCGCACTATTCTTTGTCCTTTGGTCGAGGTGCTTTTGTGGGGAGCGCTGGGATTGGCTGTGGCTTGTTGTATGCTGTCCTTTCGCCCAGGTTCTCTGTCGAATGACAGTTGCCAGTACCTGAGTGTCGCTGCCAACATTAGAAACGGGAACGGCATCGCCACGGATTTAGTTTACTTCGATGCCGAGCGCTCTCACGGCCGGATTCCTGCTCCCCTTACAACCTTTCCTCCGGGCTATCCAATCGCGGTGGGAATGCTATCCGGGTTGGTTGGCGGCTTTGAAGCGGCCGCTCGAATCCTGTCTGTAATCTGCTTTGCCGGCACGGCTGCTTTGCTCGCAATTATTCTCATCGCGGCTCGTATCACTGTGTTCGTGCGCGCCTCCATGCTGCTGCTCTTCATCACCAATGTCGTCAACTTGGACTTCTCCTCAGCGGTAATGACCGAGTCGATGTTTGTGTTCATCTTCACTGCATCGATCGCGGCGCTACTGTGGGCGTGGCGGGATTACCAGCGCCCGCGCGTTCGTGTGCCATGGACCATCGTGGGCTTGACTCTTGCTGGTCTTTCGTACTGGATTCGCTACGCGGGCCTATTCCTGATTGCTGCCCTCGTTTTCTACGTAGGGTTGCGCTTTCTCCGGCTTCGTCATCGCATAGGCGCCTCCGAGCTTTATGCCACGCTCATTCCAATTGGACTGGCTGGCGCTCTGATGGCGCGTAATGTGCTGGTGGCCGGTACCTGGAAGGGCGGAAACGAGCTTCAGGTCTCAAATCCCCTGCATCAGGTGTCAGCGGATTACGTGCGTGCTCAAATGCACCTTCTGTTAGGCGAGCACGCAGTAAAAGCCGGACTCTGGGAAGCCCTCTTGCTGGCTGGAGTCTTAGGCCTTTGCGCTTTGTTTGGGCGACAGCTTTTCCGCAGCGGGCTGGCAGGCGCCGCTGCTCTCCTGCGAGCCGATGAGCCGTGGTCTTTGCTGTTCACATGTGCAGCCGTTTATTCGGCTGGCCTTTGCTATGCAGGCTTGCGAACCGTGATTTCCTTTGGAACCAGAATGTTCCTGCCGGTTTTGCCCATCTATCTTCTGCTCCTCGGTCTCGCTTTGCATTGGTTGTTGTCGCGGGCAGATTTCAGAGGCGGACAAATCTGGGTTCGATTGACTGTCTGCATGTTCTTGATAGGATACATCGGCGTAAATGCGCGGGATCTCAAGGACCCCAGCCCGATATCGCGGCAAGATTATTTGTCCGGCCTGTTTGCAGAACCAACCGCTGACGGCCAACGCTTGTCGGATTGGGTAAATTTGCACATTAATCCGGTGGCCGCGATAGCCGCCCAGGACGGCCAGGAAACCGGCTATCTTCTCCATAGGCGTACCTTAGCCCTGGTCGAGTCGGAATATAGCTCTGAACGTTGGGAGTGCCCAGAGATCCGAAAGCAAATGAATCGTTTTGGCGCCAGTTATCTTCTTCTCTACCGACACCCGGACCGTACTTCACTTCTTCTCGATGAATCGAGCTTTGCAGCGCAGGCAGTGTTTGGACAACCGAGTTGCGGATTTGCAATTGCCGCACAGAACTCGGACGTGCGCATTCTCAAAATCGAGCCCTCACAATAACGACTGTTATACTGCCCGAATGAAAACATCGCTCAGCCCCGCCGCATGGGTCGATCCACCCTCCGGACCGTATATAGTCCAGGATTCGCCGCAGGCCGATGGCTTTGATCTGACTCTTGTCCTGCCAACTTACCAGGAGTCTCGCAACATCCGCGCCGCGCTCCAACTTGTCAGTGAGACTCTCCGCTCCATCGAGGGTCTCACATTCGAAATTGTAGTGGTTGATGACAATAGCCCGGATGGTACCTGGCAGTTGGCACTGGACCAGGCCGTGGCAATTCCCGAGCTACGCGTGATGCGGAGAACCGCGGAAAACGGTCTGGCGACGGCGGTCATCAGAGGTTGGCAGGTCGCACGGGGCCGCATTCTCGGCGTGATGGATGCCGACCTCCAGCATCCGCCCGAAGTGCTGACTGGCCTTGTAGGTTTGTCGCGGGAGGGCACAGATCTGGTCGTTGGAAGCCGTCATGTCGAAAATGGAGGCGTGGGAGACTGGAGCGTTATCCGCCGGATGATTTCGCGCACTGCCCAGTTAATCGGCCTTCTAATCCTACCAGAAGTTGTCGGCCGGGTGAGCGACCCGATGAGTGGATACTTCCTCGTGAAAAGAAGCGCTATTGCCGGCCGCTTTCTCAATCCCAAGGGGTACAAGATTCTGATTGAGGTCTTGGCGCGCGGGAATGTAAGAACGATCGCAGAACGTGGGTATGTTTTTCGCGAACGGATGGAAGGCGAAAGCAAAGTCTCGTTGTCCATATATATCGAGTACCTGGAACACCTCGTCCGCCTGCGCTTTGCACTGTTGCGCAATTCGCGCTTTCTAAAATTCTGTGTGGTAGGCCTCACTGGGGTTGTCGTTGACATGGGAGTGCTTTATCTGCTCAGCGATCCGCGAACCCTTCATTTTGGCCTTACTCGCAGCAAGGTGGCCGGGGCCGAAGCTGCCATTTTGAACAATTTTCTTTGGAACGATGCGTGGACCTTCGCGAATCTCGTACCCAAAGCCTCATCGCTTCGGATGAAGTTCGGCCGTTTCCTGAAATTCAACGCGATCTGCTCCTTCGGAATGATCCTGAGCGTGGTACTTCTAAACATTCAGTTCAATTGGCTTGGGATGAATCGCTATGTTGCCAATGGCATCGCTATTCTCATCGTGACTGCGTGGAATTATCTTGCAAACGTGCGCTTCGGTTGGCGCTCAACCGACTGCCCAACTCGGGATTGAGCCGCACCTGCGTGTGTGATGAGTCTTAGACCTAATACTGTTCACCTAACGAGATTTGTGGCGTTCGATATGGGAGAAGGACAGGAGGCCACAGATGGCGCGTACGGTTGCGGATCTCCCTCCAGGTTCCCGGATCACGGAACAAATCAGTCTTGGCGTAATCACCAGGACATTTCCTCTTTCCATCATCGGCCCGGTGCTTTCGAAGACGGGAACAGCCAGTGTTCGCCGGCACGACCTTCCGGCTCAGGTTGTTGTGTATTGGATGATCGTCCTGGCGCTCTACATGCAGTCGTCCCATCGGGAGGTAATGCGTTGTTTGCTGTAGGCAGTCCAGTGGCTGCGCGATCCATCGGTCAACATTCGTGTTGCGGGTAAATCGGGCATCTCTCGGGGCCGTACATGGCTGGTCTGGGAGCCGCTGCGGCAGTTACACAATGAGTTGGTCAAGCCTGTTGCAGTGCGCGGCACGCGGGGCGCATGGTTTCGAAATTGGCCGCTTGTGAGCTTGGATGGCAGCACGCTCAATGTCGTCGACGAGAAGGCCAACGAGGATGCTTTCTCTCTCCCAGGGGCAAGCCGTGGTTCCAGCGCCTATCCAAAGATCCGTTTTGTATCCCTGGTGGAGAACGGCACACACGTACTGTTCGGCAACCAGATGGATGGCTACCAGACGGGTGAGATCACGATTGCCAAAGCGGTACTTCCGCACCTAAAAGAGAACATGCTGTGCCTGGCTGACCTGCAGTTCTTTGGCCTCCAACTACGGCAACGGGCAAGTGGAACCGGTGCAGCGGGTCCGGGCCGAGTACAGTACGAAGTGCCTCCTGAGCGTGGTGCAGGTTCCAGGGCATCACGTCTTCAAGCAGAACCGAGAAGCCTGCGCGGGCGGCCTCGAGAGCGAGCCAGCGGCCAAGGGGGCCGGCTCCGATGATGGCCCCAGTGGGCATGAGTTGTTCTCATTGTAGGGGCCGCGGGTTGAAGTGGTTCTTGCGTCCGAGATCGAGCTCAGCCGGAACCCAGAGCCGGATGCTTGCGAAGGACGATGAGAAAAATTGATTTGTGATAATTTCGGGAGTTGGCCAGATTGCGCATTCACATGGGCACTGGCGATTGACGAACACTTGCGAAGGCGTTCGGAGATAAAGCAAGAACCGTTCGAACTACCGGGACCAACTCACTACTGGCTTCTGCTGGCGGAGAGCCATCTCACACGGTGCTCATTCGGAAGCATGCTGGGGCGGATAGAGGGTTTGCCGCTGCCACTCAGACAGACGCGGCAGCCAGGCGAAACCAATCTGGACGGAGGGGAGTTGACGGGGGAAGTGTTCGTGAAATCGCTGTGGGATGGGGCAGAATGGTGGCCTCTTGGTCTGGCAGACGGCCAGCCTGGCACGACCAGGGGCTTGGATTCAAAAAGGTGAAGGACAGAAGCAAACACTGGTATATTTCTTGCAGCCGAGAGGCAAATGAAAATTCCGGCGAAAACGACTTTTTCAGAATCGATTAAAATAAGACTCAGTCTCCACCGGAGGGGTTGTGGTGAATGCCGACCGCTGTTGGGGATTGCCATGAAGAAGTGAGGCTACATGTCAAGTGCTGAATCAGGGACAAAAAAAACTGTCACCAGGTTTGTCAACCACGACTCCTTGCGGATGGACAGCAGACCCTTGCGACCGGTTAGGAACATCGTTTTCGTTGGGTTTTTCGGGCCGCCCGCTCTTACCATCGCGCGAAGTTGTCGCTCCATGGGCATCTCCGTTTACCTCCTCACTCCGACTAGTACTAGGCCGCTCGGTTGGCTTCAGCGGTCCTGCTTCTCCGGTTTCAGAACACTGGATTCCAGCATGATCGGGACCTCGGAAGGCATCGACGCTGTCCTGAGTTATGTCGCCGAGGTTGATGCCGATGCCATTGCGACGCTCTCCGAAACGCATTGCCTCTGGTTAGCCAGAAATGCCGATCGCTTCCGCGGCACCTGCAAGCTCATGTTGCCCTCATTAGGTTGCCTGGAGGCGGTTGAATCGAAGTTGCGTCAGATCGAGGTGGCCCGAGAATTAGGCTTCGATGTTTTGCCGACCTATGTTATTCGAGCATTAGACGATGTGCGTCATATCGTTAGCGATCACTATCCCCTCTGCCTCCGGCCCTCGATGGAGCGCACCGTCGAACCTGAATTCAAAGTGCGGATTGTCCGCTCTTCGAACGAAATGGCCGATTTCATTGGAGGCATACGTGCCTTTGGAGACGGCATTGTGGCGCAGCCGTTTCTTTCACTTCCGAATGCCCTCCTGCACTGCACGAGTGGCGAGGATGGGGAACTGCTTAATCTGAAGGGTTTCCTTGTCGACCGCAAGTTTGAAGCCTTTAGCCTGCGGATTCGTCCAATGCAGGTCCCTGAAGACCTGATTGAAAAGGTTGCGGCCTTTAGCCGATTCTTCAAATTCTCGGGTCCCTATCATTTTGATTTTCTCTATTCTCCCGAAACTGGCGAGTGGCACTATTTGGAAGTGAACGTCCGTTTTGGAGGGACGACAGACAAAGTGAAGTGGCTGGGTGTCGACGAGCCAGCGAATTGCCTGATGGCCTATGGGCTAGCGGGGCTGCGTACCCCCCCGAAGTATTCCACTAAGCGGTTTGCGGTGGTCAATAAACTGACGATTCTCAAGCACCTGCTTGTCACAGCGCGGCGGGGTTCGGAACTGTTAGACTTTCCCCGCGAATCGCGCCTAGCCTCGGCAGTCCACTCGCTTGGGGACCTGTTTCTTGCCAAAGACTCAATAAGCGATTTCAGGGACATCAGAGGGACAATTGCATCTCGGCTCTTTAGCGCGATTCCTCATTAAGCAAGCGGTAGTTGCGATTGATTCAACTTCGCTCTTAAAAGACGAGCCGATAAACTTTGACAGTTCGGGCCCAGCCAAGCGGTTTTGTTGCCTTCAGGAAGGATGGCCACACCTATCCTCCACCAGTACTTCCGTTTCAGTGAGCACGTTTGACAACCGCAAATCGCTTGTGTCGATCCAGGAAATGGCCAGCCTGCGGTATCAGAATGTCCAGTTGTTCGACTTTCCAAAAGGGGTCCGACTCGAACACGTTGATATGAACCGGAGCATAGTAGAGGACGGTGATTTGTGTCCGCTCCGCCAAGGTCCGTAGCCGGTTGACGAATCTTTGCATTGTTGGCTCATCGAATGGGTTGAATAGATAAAAGAACGTGCCGTCGTCAGGAATACTCGCGATCGCGTCGCCAACGATGATCGTGACGTTTTCAAAATTTCGCAATCTCTGACGAGTGGACTCTCCGGCATCTTGCAGTTGTTCAAGTCCATAGATTCGATTCGTGAAGCCCTGGCTGAGCCACCAATTGATAACCCGGCCACTGCCGCAACCTATGTCGACCAAGACATCTCTTGAGCTGATGCGCCCGGCGAACAGCTGCGGCATAATGGCATAATCGGTCGAGACGTTGTCATTCGCTCCTGGCGAAAGATTTCGTGTGCTTCCGCCGCTGAATCCTCCGTATCGCAAATCCATCATCGCATTCTTACAAGTTCGGACTATCTCCTTCGGGGCTAGACGGTTGAGGATACTCATAATCTTCACCAAATCCTCCCTGCGGCCTGCTCGGCGTGGCGAAGGACTGTCCGAACAATCCCGCCCTTTAGCGTATCCCCAGGCTGCTCTTTTAAAACATCGGATGGTCCAAGCCCCTGAAACACGGAGGTCTGGAATCTGGTGCCGTTTTCTGATAGGCATTGGCATGAATCTTCCAATCGCCTGCTAACGATGCGTCGCTGCGATGGAGCTGGCACACTCCAACGGTCCTTAATTAACTGGAAACTGCGGGACACGATGACGAAAGCGCTCCATCCATTCGAATACGCCTTCTCGAGGGCGGCTCTCAATTCATTGAACGACGCGGTACAGATCTGTGCATGTCTGAAATACGACGGCCTATCCTCAAGAACCATATCGGCACCTCGCAGACTTCCGCAATACGCTGAGGGTGAATGTTCCACCGCCTGACAGGC
>PLST01000585.1 GCA_003164255.1 Acidobacteriaceae bacterium
GCCTCGCGCATCACTCCTGAGATGGCGGGCCTGCCGCGCGCTAATCTCGAAGACTTTACCGGCGGCAAAGTCACCACCAACGCTGCACTGCTCTTCGATGTCCTCACCGGCATCAAGGGACCGCGCCGCGACATTGTGCTGCTCAACGCGGCGGCTGGCCTGGTTGCCGCGGGCCTCGCCGATGACCTGAAAACAGGCGTAGAAATGGGCGCTGAAGCCATTGACTCCGGCCAGGCCGCAGCCACGCTTGAAAAACTCCGCCGCTTCGGCGCTAAGCAATCAACCATCCAGTAGGTCCGCAGAAGGGCGGCAGCGTCCGGTTGGACTGTTGCCCACGCGGAACCGCGTCATTTGAATTTGAGAATCGCAATCTCCCGGCATTGCCAGTTTTAGCATGAGGTTTCTGCTGTCTCGATCCAGTTGGGTCGAGGTATTCTTACCGCATGCTTCCCCGCCGGACAACATGCAGCCTCTTGCTCCTGCTGGCCCTCGCGGCCGCCGCCAGTTCGGGGCCTGCTCGGGCGCAGGAGGGCGGCGGCGGACCGCAGGTCAAGCAACTGCAGTCGTTTAACGGGCCGTGGCGGGTGCACACCGGGGATCTGCCGCTGGGCGCCAGCCCGAATCTGGATGACAGCGTCTGGCAACAGATCGATCTTTCCGCAGTGAAGGGCAAGAACATGACCGACGCGCAAGGGGTGGCCTGGTTTCGAGCCCTCATCCCGAAGCAGGACCTGCCCACGGATGCTGCGCTGCTGGTCGCTCCACTGGCGGACGGCTGCCAGATTTTTGTCAACGGCGCCAAGGTTGCCGACTGCAACCAGCTCCCCGGGCCCAACCACTACACCCATCGCGGGATCCTGGTCCATCTGGCAGACAGTTCGCTCGGCTCTCCCCTGCTGGTCGCCATCCGCATCGATCATGCGCAGAACATACGGTCTGGCGCCTTCGGGTTGGCAAAGGGCAGCGTTCTGGTTGGATCTTCAGCGGTGCTGGCAGATTACCGCACCGCGAGGGATGCTGAACGCTTTTACAGATATCTGCCGCAGACACTGCTTTGCGTGGGCGAACTTCTAGGTGGCGCTGTACTCTTGCTCGCATTCGCCTTTGACAGAAGCAGCCGCGAGTATCTGTGGTTCGCGGCTTTCCTGTGGCTGGACGGCTCCGCATCGCTGATGTCGTGCTTTGACGGGGTGTACCCAATCATTGGCCCGGCATGGCAGGACTGGGGCAACATTTTTGGGTTAGTCGCGCGGTACGCGCTCCTCATCGGATTTCTGGCGTCTTTCACCAGGACGCGGATGAACTGGGCGGTGCGGGGCTACCAGGTCGCCCTTCTCATTGCGCCCGAGGTGATCTTGGCTGCGCACCTCCATAAGCTGGCTTGGAATATTCCCCAATCCGCATTCCTGGCTTTGCAACTTCCATTCGTGGTGGGCTCCCTCGCGTTCCTGGCGCTGCAATGGCGCCGGGGCAACCGGGATGCGGCGCTCTTGCTGCCTTCGTTTTTGCTGGCAAACGGCATCGAGATCCTCGGCCTGACAGGGCTGATTCCGGGGAATTTCCGCATTGGGACACGTTTCCATTACGAATGGGACGATCTGTCGATGTTCTTCTTCCTTGTTTCGATCGCTCCGGTCATGATTGCACGCCATCGACGCACCACGATGAAGCATGCCCAAACCTCTGCCGAATTGGAAGCGGCGCGGGAGGTGCAGCAGCAATTGGTCGTGCCGGCTGTGGATGTCCCGGGATTCAGAATCGAGAGCGCCTATGCTCCAGCCAAGCATGTGGGCGGCGACTTTTTCCGCGTCGTGCCTGTGGAAGACGGCAGCGTCCTGGTTGTGGTGGGCGATGTGAGTGGAAAAGGGCTGAAGGCTGCGATGACCGTCAGCGCGATCATGGGCGCCTTGCAGGACTACTCCTCAAGCAGGCCGGCTGAGGTTCTTGCCCACATCAACCGGGTGCTCTATGGACGAGTGAGTGGATTTGTCACTTGCTGCGCGGCGCTGATTGCAACAGATGGCGCAATGACGCTTGCGAATGCGGGCAATCCGGCTCCCTATCGAAATGGCGAGGAGATTGCCGTCGAACCAGGCTTGCCCCTCGGCATGCTGGCTGAGAACGCCTATGCGGAGACGCACTACAGGATTGCTCCCGGTGATCGGCTTACATTTGTCTCTGACGGCGTCGTGGAAGCCAAGAACGCACAAGGAGAACTCTACGGCTTTGAGCGCACGCAGACCATAAGCTGTCAATCGGCGTACACAATCGCGAAGGCAGCCGCGCAGTTCGGTCAGGAGGACGACATCACCGTAGTGACGCTTGCGAGGGAGAGAGTTGAAGCAGTTGCCGACGCCAGGAATGCCGTCCCCGCACTGTCCGTCTAAACTGGTTCCGATCGTGTTTGTCGCCAAGTGGTCAGTGATCTTTATGTGGACGGACTTATGCCAGCAAGAATGAGCAAAACCGGTGAACTTCGTCCATCCCCCAAGAATCGGAATTCTACGCAAAGCTGCCTGAGCGAAATTCCTCCAGCCCCTCACTGCGCCGTCGCCTCCGCCAGCCCCGCCGTTCTCGGCCAGACATCCACCAGCCCCTCCCAGCCCTTTTCCCTTTATTTCTTTAGCCCCAAGGGAATGTTGATTCAATACCGGGACGTATGCAAAGGTTCAGTCACACCAGAAAAAACCATGCAAGTTCCCCAAGTCCGCCCGTTCCTAGCGTGAAGGAGAAAGACCGATGTTTCCCAAACAGGCAATCGCAACTTTTCTGCTGCTGGCCGCAGGCCTGGCAGCCTGCGCGCAGCAACCCAATCAGCTGCAACTCAAAATCGACCCCACCAACCGCACCCTCACCGTCAGCGCTCAAAATGAGATCACCGTTGATCCCGATGTGGCCACCCTCCACATCGGCTTTCA
>PLST01000236.1:0-311 GCA_003164255.1 Acidobacteriaceae bacterium
GAGCATCCCGGCGTAGACAAGATCGCCTTTACCGGTTCAACGGAAGTGGGAAGGATTATTCGCAAGGCGACTGCAAATTCACCGCGGAAGATTTCACTTGAGCTCGGCGGCAAGTCTCCGTTCGTAGTTTTCGACGACGCGGATATCGATTCAGCAGTCGAGGGACTGGTCGATGCGATCTGGTTCAATCAGGGACAGGTATGTTGTGCGGGTTCGCGCCTGCTGGTGCAGGAGCGGGTCGCTGAGACGTTGTACTCGCGGCTGAAGGCGCGCATGGAAACGCTGCGCGTGGGCCATCCCCTGGACAAGTC
>PLST01000236.1:331-7842 GCA_003164255.1 Acidobacteriaceae bacterium
TTTGGCCCCGTCCTTGCGGCCATGACCTTCCGCACGCCCGCCGAAGCAGCGGAGCTTGCAAACAATACAGTCTACGGTCTGGCCGCAAGTGTGTGGAGCGAGAACATCAACGTAGCGCTCGACCTCGCTTCGCAGGTGAAAGCGGGCGTTGTGTGGATCAACTGCACCAACCAGTTCGACGCAGCATGCGGATTCGGCGGCTATCGCGAATCGGGATACGGCCGCGAAGGCGGACGCGAGGGCATGATGGAATACTTGACGCCCAAGTGGCTACACACGCTGCCGCCCGCAAAAGCCGAAGCCGCGCGCATGCAAACTGCAGACGATGCAGACGGCATAGAGCTGGCGGCCGCCGCGATTGACCGCACCGTGAAGCAGTACATCGGCGGCAAACAGGCGCGCCCTGACTCGGGCTATTCCTTCCCGGTTTATGGACGCAAGGGCGAGCTGCTGGGCGAGGCGCCGCTCGGAAACCGCAAAGACATTCGCAACGCGGTTGAAGCTGCGCGCGGCGCCGGTAGCTGGGCAAAGATGTCAGCTCACGGCCGCGCACAGGTGATCTACTACATTGCCGAAAACATGATTCAGCGGCGTGACGAGATTGTGCATCGGCTAAGTGCCGCGGTTGGCGAGGAACAGGCCGCCGTCGAAACCGATCTGTCGGTTGAGCGCATCTTTACCTATGCCGCGTGGGCTGACAAATACGACGGCATGGTGCATCATCCGCCCGGACGCAACGTTGCGATTGCGATGCCGGAGCCCGTGGGCACAATCGGAATCCTTGCGCCGGGCGAGGCTCCGCTGCTCGGACTGCTGTCGCTGATTCTGCCTGCAATTGCGGTGGGCAATACGGTGGTTGCTGTTCCCTCGGAGCAATATCCGCTGATCCTGAGCGATGTGTATCAAGTACTCGATACGAGCGACATGCCCGGTGGCGTCGTGAACTTGGTGGCCGGTAAGCCCATGGAACTCGGCAAGACGCTGGCCGAGCACGACGGAGTGGAAGCGATCTGGTGCTTCAGGAGCAATGAAGAAGCCACCATGGTGCGCGCTGCTTCCATCGGCAATATGAAGCAGGTGTGGACCAACGACGGACATGAATATGACTGGTTCAATCCTGCGCAGGCTGAAGGCCGCTGGTTCCTGCAACACGCCACCCAGGTGAAAAACATCTGGGTGCCCTACGGAGAGTAATCTGGGGATTTTCTCTTGCCTGTTGATGGCCATGCGCGGTAGTTCGCGTGTCCTCATGCGCAGACCAGAGTACTCGCATGGTTTCGAAAGCCTTTGGAGATGGAATGAAGCGGATTGCGATTCTTGCACTAATGTTGAGCGCACTGGCAGCTCATGCGAGTGCCGAACTGCCCGCGACTCCAATCCCGGCGAGCAAGTTTGTTGTGAATGATTATGGCGCCAAAGGAGACGGCACGAGCCTCGACACGGCAGCAATCCAAAAGGCGATTGATGCGGCGGCGCCGGCAAAGGGAACGGTGACGCTGCTGCCAGGAACGTATCTCAGTGGGTCGTTGTTCTTGAAGTCGGGAGTAACACTCGAAGTTCCTGAAGGAGCAACGATCGTTGGATCGGAGAAGCTCAGCGACTATCCCATGCTGCCCACGCGCATCTCCGGCATCGAAATGACGTGGCCCGCTGCCTTGATCAACGCACGCGACCAGCACGATGTGAAGATCACCGGGAAGGGAACGATTGATGGCGACGGNNTTGATCCAGAATTCGTCGAATGTTGAAGTGGGCGGCGGCATTCTGTTAAAGCGATCGGGCTTCTGGACGATGCAGATTCTCTATTCACACGATGTGCATGTGGATGGATTCACCATTCGCAACAACGAAGGTGGGCGAGGGCCGAGCACAGACGGTGTCGATATCGATTCTTCGCGCAAGGTGTTGGTTGAGCACGGAGACATCGATGTAAACGACGATGCGCTTTGCCTGAAAGCGGGACGCGACTCAGACGGTCTGCGCGTCAACAGGCCCACTGAGGACATTGTCATCCGCGACACGATTGTGCGCAGTGGAGCAGCGGCCATCACCATCGGAAGCGAGACTTCGGGAGGCTTCAGAAATATTGAAGCGTACAACATTACCGCCCTTGCGGGGGTTCCCTCGGGAGTGCTCTTCAAATCGGCGCATACGCGGGGAGGGCTTGCCCGGGATATTCGTATTCACGATCTGACCTTGGAAGGGGTTGCGGTTCCGATTCATATAACCATGAACTGGAATCCGACTTTCAGTTATGCGACCTTGCCGGAAGGGCTGAAAGATATTCCCGACTACTGGGTAACGCTGACAACAAAGGTGCCCGAGCAGCAGGGCTTGCCGCACTTCAGCGATGTTCACATCTGGAATATCAAGGCGACGGGAGCAAAGACCGCATTCGATGTGAGCGCGTACAAGGATGCGACGCTGGACAACTTCCGGCTCGACCATCTCGATATTGAAGCTCGAACGGCAGGCACGATTGCCAGCGCAAGAAACTGGACGATGACTGACAACAGGATCCAAACGGCCGATGGAAGCAAGCCGGTTTTCACAGATACGCCGGCAGCCGATAAGGGAGAGATCGCCTACGGCGAGCCCGGTTCAGAGAGTGAGAACGCGACGACGAGCGCAACCCCGACCACGGATCCAGGCGCTCCGGCAAAGCCTCCGCTGCCGACTGCGAAAAATCCCGAGCCGCCCGACTCCGGACATTAAGAAATGGTGTGCTCGGATGCCAGCCTTTTCATCAACCGCCCGGTCGAAGCATTCTTCTGCTTGGCGCGGTAGCTATTCGACGAATGCTCTGGTAAGATTCCGCAGGAACGATGCCTTGCGCTCGAAGGATTGCAAGCGTGCGCAAAGCTGAGGCGTCTGGGTTCCAGAAGTCGGTCTTCATGATTCTTGAAGTTTGCATTGATTCAGTCGAGTCGGCCATCGCCGCAGAACGCGGTGGTGCGCGCCGTGTTGAGCTCTGCTCAGATCTTCTCGAGGGCGGAATCACTCCTGGAGCGGGCCTGATCGCCCAAGTGCGCAAACACATAGCCATCAACCTTTTTGTGATGATTCGTCCGCGAGGAGGCGATTTCTGTTATTCCGATCTCGAATTTGAAGTCATGCGTGAGGAGATCTGGCAAGCACAACGTCTGGGGGCGGATGGGGTGGTGCTCGGCCTGCTCAACAACGAAGGCTGCGTCGACATGGTCCGCACCCGCGAACTAGTGGAGTTGGCCAGGCCATTGCCCGTCACGTTTCACCGCGCGATCGATATGACGCCGGATGTCGAAGTCGCTGTGGAACAAGTCATCGCGACAGGAGCGACACGCATTCTCACTTCGGGCGGCGCGAGCGATGCAACTCGCGGAATGAGTCAAATCTCAAAGATGATCGAGAATGCCAACGGACGCATCGGCGTCATGACAGGTGGCGGCGTATCGATAAAGACGATCGCGAAGATCGCGAGGGCCACTGGTGCAATCGAGTTTCATTCGAGTGTGAGGTCGACGATCCCGAGTCCAGTTCGCTTCCGCAAGGAAGGGATCGCGATGGGAAATCTGCGCGGAAAAGAATTCGACCGTTACGAGGTACGTGAGACGAACGTGCGCGCTCTCGTGGACATGCTTGATCGGCTGTCTGAAAAGTCGGCCTGATCGTTAGTGGCGCCCGCCACGCTTATGGCCGTTGATGTTTTGAAAGGGCACGACTTTAGTCGTGCCGTAAACGATCAAAAAAGAGCCGGGCTTTAGCCCCTGAGGGAAGTCTCTTCCCCCGATCGCACGCTCGGCGACCCCGGGGCAGCCACCGATTCATGCCTCATTGCGTCACGCGCAAATTATCAAACTGTATCCTGTTCCAGTCAGTTCCCAGCGCGAACATCCCGTGGGCATGCGCGGCATTGTCGACTGCGGTCAACGGGCTGCCGTCTAAAATCGCCTCAATGCGCGTACCGTTGAAACAAAGTTCGATGTGATGCCAGAGCGCTCGATCAATCGTCACATTGCCGGAGGCGAGCGTTACCTCGGGCTTCTTGTATTCAGTGGAGATCAACGCCCAGCTACCGTCGGGCTGAAGCCTAAGAACATAACCGGCAGGCCACTTGGCGCGACCATCTCTGAAAACGTCGGAGGAGTCGATGCGCCCAATCAGCGTCGCCGAAGCCTGCGAAAGAAAGTAAACGTCTGCAGCGACGGTGTAGTCCTTCCAGCTTTCATCGCCTGCCAATGTGAACGGGTTGGGCAAAGGTCCCCACGGAATCGGCGGTTCTGGTATCACTTGTTCCAGGCAATTGCCCTCCCGCCCCTCACAGCGCTGAATCTCGAAAGCACCGTCCTGGTCCGACAGATATTCTGGTGTATGGTGCAGTGGTGTTTTTTCAAAATCGTCAGCGTACGGCAAGGGGAAAGGGGCATCGGTCGGAGGCTGCGCCGTGCCTTTGTGCTGCCCGGTGGTTGTAGTCAGAGAATAGAGTGAATCAGCATCAAAGGTGTACGAAAACTCCCCGTTCACCGGCTCGATATCAGCGACATGCTCGAAAGTACGGCCCCTGTTTGTCTCCCAGATGTGAATAGTTGAACCCATCAGCCCACCAGTCAGCCGAAACGTGACCGTCTGCGCATGGCTGGCGCCGATGCTCTCGAGGATGACGCTCCAATTCTTTCCGTCTTGAGCTCGAAGAGAAACGTAACTTCCTTTTTCCGGAAGTGTGCCCGACGCAGTGTCGAGATATTGCCATCCCGGTTGGGCAAATTGCGTGGTATGAGCCGTCGCCCAGATCGCTCCCTGGACGTCATAGTGTCCCGACCACGGTGTATTCGCGTACATGAGCCCTGAATTCGGCGCGGCCAGAATGTCGTAGTAAGAAGTAATCGGGCTCCATATCTCGGTCGAGGTCAATGAGCCTTCGAGATAGTTCTTGTTATAGAGATGCGCAAGAATCCGCCCTCCCTGATCCCAATTCCGGCTGACAAAGGGCCCGCCACCCGAGTTGGGCTGGTCTTCGCTCGACCAGAGAGGCTTGCCAGTGTCGCGCGCCACGCTGGTTGTCGTGATCGCGTCATTCACCAGTGGATAATGAACGCCAATCACGGAAATCGCGGACGCCAGTTCCGGATCTTTCAGCATCTCGTCGGCAATCGACCATTGTCCGGAACCCTGCCCCGGATACTCATCGCAACAAATGATTTTTGTGTCGAGATGCGCAGCCTCGAATTGCCGATGGAGTTCTTTGATATAGGCCACGTTGTGCACCTTTTCATTCCAGGGCCCCGCGTAGCTGATATCAAGACCGTAATCTCTCTTGGCGGTCCTGATGAAGTCCACAACATAGGCAGCCATCTTTTTGGTGTAAAGAGTAGGCTTTGCGGCCGTGGGATCTCCCACCCAGCCGGGCGCGCCCCAGGGCAGTATCTCCAGAACAATACTCGGATTGCGCTTGTGAGCCTCACTCATCAACCACCACTCGTATCCCCGCGATGAGTCGTGATCGCCGGGCGTGCGCATGTGGCTTGGTTCAGAACCGTCGGTTGAGTTCACGTCGGCGCCAATCTCCACCTTGAGATGCTGCAACGAAGCACCGTAATCCGGCTTGAAAAGATAGTCAAGAATTTCGGAGCGCTGCGGCTCTGGATAGTCGATGAGCAGTCGTGACGATGCTCCCGCGCTGGCAGCGCCAAGTCCATCAAAAGTACGCCCGCTCGCATGCCCATCAAGGATGACGCGCGTTTGCTGACTGGATATGTACCCACCACAGAAAATCAGCAGCAGGAGCGAAAGGAGCTTCGAAAGATTGCTCGCGCGTCGATTCATGATCGTCAATCCGTTTCCTGCTAGTTACGCATTCATGATCTTCTGTTAGTTTCCCGTTCTGATGCTTGCCTCGATTTCTTCGAGGGTTTTTCCGCGTGTTTCCGGCAGGCGCAAGTAGATAAAGACGGCCCCCGCCAGGCAGATTGCGGCGTAGATCCAAAACACGCCCGCGGCCCCAAGCCCCGCATTGAGCGCCGGAAATGAGTAGGTGAGTATGAAGCAAGCTGTCCAGAGCGCTGTGACGGCGATCGATACCGCAGAGCCGCGGATGCGATTCGGGAATATCTCCGAAATCACGACCCACGTGGCTGGTGCTAGCGACATGGCATAACAGGCAATCGCTGCAAGCACCATGACAAGCATTGGCTTGCCCTTGAGATGCAAGTGATAACAGAAGCCGAGGACAGTGTAGATGATCACCAGTCCGGAAACTCCGCCCAGGAGGAGGAAGCGTCTCCCATATCGATCGATGGCCCCAAGGGCAATCAGCGTGAAGACAACATTGACAGCTCCGGTGATCACGATATTGAAAAGAATGCCGGAGATCTGATATCCAGCAGCCGCGAAGATTTCCTGGGCATAGTTAAAAATGACATTGATGCCGCACCACTGCTGCAGAACGGCGAGCGCAATACCGAGCAGTAACACCCGGGGCATGCCAGGCGAGGAGAGTTCACGCAGAATTGAGACCTTTGGCCCAGCGTGGATTCTGGCCTTGAAGTCCTTCATGACCATTTGTGCATAGGGCTCCCCGCCAATCCGCGCGAGCACATCAAGCGCCTCACGATCCCGGCCTCGCGCAGCCAACCAGCGTGGGCTCTCGGGCACCATCAAGGCAGAGACCAGAAAAAGAATCGAAGGAATCGCGGTGACTGCAAACATCCAGCGCCATCCACACTGGCCGTTCCATGACAAAAGAATCTCCTGCGCAGATGCGCCCGGCGCCACAGGCTTCGCGATCAGCCAGTTGACTAGTTGGGCCGCAAGAATGCCAAAGACGATAGCCAGTTGGTTCAGTGAAACAAGCCTGCCGCGCAGACCGGCTGGCGAAATCTCCGCTATATACATGGGCGAAATACCAGAGGCAAGGCCTATGGCGTAGCCTCCCAACATTCTCCACGAGACGAAGGCGATGAATTGCGGAGCAAGGCCAGTGCCCAGCGAAGAGATCGCAAACAAGAGCGCGGCAAGCGCCAGCATCCGTTTTCTTCCAAATCGATCGCTTAGGGCCCCAGACGTGACGGCGCCGATCAGGCAGCCGATCAGCGCGCAACTCATCGCCCAGCCTTGCAGTGTGGGCGAGTCGAGATGGAAGTAAAGTTCGTAGAACGGTTTTGCGCCGCCAATCACCACCCAGTCATAACCGAACAGGAGTCCGCCGAGAGCGCCTGCGGCCGCAGCCAACCACAAATATGCCGAATGCGCGGCAGTCAGCTCGGAATCCGAATTTGGGGATTGCGTGGGGATGATCATGTCGTTGAGCGCCCCTCGGGCGTCGCCTGCAATAAACCAGTTCGGATACCAATCCATCGGAGCAGTTCCGCAGCAAGTAGATGATTGGGATCTTCGACAAGCAACTGTTCCAACTGACGCACCGCCTTCTCAGTATTGCCAAGTCCATCATGGGCAAGGGCACTCAGCAGAAGCGCATCGACATTGTTCCGCTTGTCAAGGTCGTCTTCAAAGAGGAGCAGGTTCGGCAGAGAAGT
>PLST01000229.1 GCA_003164255.1 Acidobacteriaceae bacterium
CGACCGAATACGAGCAATCGAGCGGCGAGCCGTTCTTCGGCCCCGCACTCGATGAGTTCTCACGCAGACACTCTAGCCCCCAGGGAGCGACCAATGCCTGACTCCAATCCGATGCCGCGCATCGTCCTCACCACGGCTTCCAACCTCGATGAGGCGAACAGTCTCGCCCGCGTCCTGGTGGAAGAACATCTGGCTGCCTGCGTCTCCATCATCCCTGCCATCCAATCCGTCTATCGCTGGATGGGAAATGTCGAGTCGGCCACTGAAGTCCTCATGCTCATCAAGTCCGGTCCCAATCAGCTCGCGGCTCTCGAGTCGCGACTCCTCCAGCTCCACAGCTACGAGACTCCCGAGTTTCTGGTTCTACCTGTCGAGTCTGCAAGCCACCCCTATTTGGAATGGCTTCATGCCAGCCTGCGGCCCGATTCAGGTTCTTGAACTGAACCTGTCTGATATTCTTGGGTGGTTCGCTCCTATGCTGCGCTGGCTATTCATTGTTTTCCTCGTCTCGCTTGGAGCGCTGCTGTTTGCGGCCGCAGGCGTGGCGCGTCATATCTATTTACAGCGCAAGATGCTGCGGCAAAAGCTGCCTGCGCCCATTGAAGCTGTCCAGGAAGCTGACATCGAAGTTGAGCCCTGAATTTAGGCCCCACGAACATCCATCAGTCCCGGGGGCACTGGAGAAAATCTCTTGAACAAGGAACTCACTGCCCAGATCCACTCCGCGGCCCTCCCCGCCGCTGCGGCCACTCTGCTGCGCAAGGCCGTCATCATCCTGGCCGGAAGCGCATTTGTCGCCGGCTGCGCACACATCGCTCTGCCGCTTTATTTCACACCCGTGCCGCTCACTCTGCAAAATTTTGCAGTTCTCGCGCTCGGGCTCATGCTGCCTCCACGTCTCGCGTTCGACACGCTTCTCGCTTACCTGGTGGAAGGCGCTGTGGGATTGCCCGTCTTCGCTCCCACTCCGGTTTTCGCCGGAGGTCTGGCCCATCTGCTTGGACCAACGGGTGGCTACCTCCTCGTGTATCCGCTCGCTGTCGCGCTCATCTCGGTCTTGTGGCGCAGCTCAAGCCGCGGTTTTGTCGCCGCCGCCCTCAGCGCCGCTGTCGGCGATCTTGTCATTCTTTTAAGCGGTGCCCTTTGGCTGTCGGTCTTTTCCCACGCTGCTCCGGGCCCCGTTTTCGCCCTCGGTTTCTATCCCTTCCTGCCTGGCGATGCCTTGAAGATTGTAGCCGCGGCCGCCTTGGCTGTCGGCCTCCAGCGCCTTCGCCGCCGCAACCGTTCGCCGCATCTAAGTCTTCATCAAAGTTGAAACTCGTGAAAGGATCTACCCCAAGTGAGCACTGAAAAAGCTGAATCAGCCACTCCGCCTGAAGTGATCGACATCTCCATCGCCCATAGTCCTGACTCTGATGACGCCTTCATGTTTTACGGCCTGGCCACCAACAAAATTCGTGTCCCCGGTTATCGCTTTTCTCACACCCTTTGCGACATTGAAACCCTCAACGTACGTGCCCGCGATGAGGCCTTCTACGACGTCACCGCCATCAGCTTTCATGCCTATCCTTACGTTCAGAACAACTACACCCTGATGGGTTGCGGCGGAAGCGTCGGCGAGGGGTACGGCCCCATGATCGTCGCCAATCGCAAGCTCTCGCTTGAAGACCTCAACAAGATCAAGATCGCCGTTCCCGGCACGCTCACCACGGCCTATCTCGCGCTCAAAATCTTCAACACCAACCTGCAGACTGAGACAGTTCCCTTCGACCAGATCATTCCCGCTATTCTTGCCGGAACCTATGACGCCGGACTCATTATTCACGAAGGACAGCTCACCTACAACATCAGCGGCCTCAACAAGATTCTCGATCTTGGCGTCTGGTGGCAGGAAACCACCGGCCTGGTGCTGCCCCTCGGCGGCAACGCCATCCGCCGCTCGCTCGGAGCTGAAAAGCACAAGATCATCTCCAAGGCCCTGCGCGACAGCATCCAGCACGCACTCGATCACCGCGAGCAGGCTCTCGAATACGCCATGCAGTTTGCCCGCGAACTCGACACCAGAACGGCCAGCCGCTTTGTCAGCATGTACGTCAACGAGCGCACTCTCGACTACGGCCCCGACGGACGCCAGGCCATCCGCAAACTCCTCGACCTTGGTCACGAGCGCGGCATCATTCCCATCGCGCCGCTTGTTGACTTCACTGACTAGCTTTCCAGCCCTTCCGCATACGGTCGCCGCAAATCGGCCGTCAACTGCGGAAGGGCATGCTAGCCAAAGTTGCTCGGTGCGTCTGAATTCTGCACATGTCAACCTGAGCATCCCCCAAAAGTTCTCTCCCACTTTCTAAAAGTTTTCTAATCTTTGCCGATGCATCCAGAAGGAGAAAACTCCGGATGCTCGCCACTACCCCGCCTACGTTGCTGCTCGCTTCGTCCGATCCAGCTTTGCTCGCCCGCGTCGAGCCCGCCTTTCTTTCTTCGGGTGCTCGCGTCAAGATCGTTCTTTCCGCGCAGGCTGTTGTTGACTCAATGTCCGCGGCCAATCCACCAGACATCGCGCTTCTCGATCTCAACCTGCCCGGCATGCCTAACGGGCAATTGTTGGCCACGCTGCGCGATGGCCACTCCCCTCGGTCCTTTCCGATTGTCCTGATTTCGGACACTGTCACCGAGGAGGCCCTCAATCGCCTTTCAGAAGGAATCGTCGACGATCTCATCCTTCGCACCAGCGCTCCAGCCTACTGGCAGCTCCGAGTCGATCAAGTACTCCGCGTTCGTAACGCAATGTTTGAGTTCGACAGCCTGCGCGACGCCTCCGCCGCCAATGCGCAACTGGACCGGCTCACCGGCGTCTACAACCGCGAGGCCTTGCTCTCCATCCTGTTTCGCGAAACCGACCGCGTGCAGCGCATGAACAGCCCGCTCTGCCTCGTGCTGTTTGATATTGACGACTTCGGCCACTGGAACATCCGCCTCGGCTCCGGTGCCTGCGACGAGCTGCTGCGCATGGTCGTCGCCCGCACTGCGCGCCTTTTGCGCAGTTACGATTTGCTCGGACGCCCAGGCAAGGACGAATTCCTCATGGTTCTCCCCGGCTGCGCAACCGAGAATGCCGTCATGCTCGCCGACCGGTTGCGCATGGATGTCTTCAGTACGCCCTTCAGCGTGGAAAGAGAATCGATCCGGCTCTCGGCATGTTTCGGCATCGCCACCAGCCACGGCCGTTCGCCCGTTGTAGTTCTCCGCGAAGCCGAACAGGCACTCGAGCGCGCCCGCCAGGCAGGACCTGAAAACATCCAGTGCTACGGCGACTCGCTCGAGCCTCTGCCCGCTCCCGTCACCTTCCTCTCGCCCACCTCCGGCGATGAACTGCTCGCCTGGTAATGAAAGAGTCCCTCCTGGTGAATGCATTCATGAAACTCCGCATGCTGCCGAAACACTCATCAGGGGAAGAGTCTGCCTTTTTTAAGGCTACGGCTTCAGCCATGCCGCAGAATTTCGCCGCGGTTGAATCCAATTTGCCTCCTCAGTTCGTACCCGGATAGGAAGTCAGGTCCCTGTTCCTTCTCCAGGCGCGAAACGGTGGGCCGGTGCAACCCTTCGGCCCATTTGCCTCGCCACAAAATCTCCGCCGGTCTTTCGGCGCCGCGAAAAACGCTCGAAATAGGTTGTATCTTCCTCGCAGCGAACCATAGAATGACCCAAGCAGGCAGCCCGATCCGCCATTTTCCCCATCTATCACCTCATGCCCGACGCTCCCCCCAATCCGATCCCTTCCGGCCTTCGTTCTCTGGATAGCACTCCAGATGAATCTAGAATGGCTGGAGTTGGGCCGTCTACAGTTCCCTCGGCGGACGACGATCTGCTCCTCGATCGCGTGCGCGCCGGCGATCAGCAGGCCATGGCCCAGATCTTCGATCGCTACAGTCGCATGGTGTATTCGGTGGCTCTGCGGGTGCTTGCGGATCCCGGACACGCGGAGGATGTTTTGCAGGATGTGTTCTTCAAGGTCTGGCGCGAGCCCCACGCGTTTCTCAAAGGGCGCGGACCTATGGGCGCTTGGCTAGCCGTGGTCGCCCGCAATCGCGCCATTGATGCGCTGCGCCGCAGAAAGCCCTCCGACTCGGTCGACGACGTGGTGCTGGTGTCGAAAACAAACCTGGCCGCGGAGAGCCAGCACAAGTCCATGATCGAAATGGTGCGCAAGGTGATGAAGGCTTTGCCGCAGGACCAGCAGGCTTCAATGGAGCTGGCCTATTTTGAGGGGCTCAGCCACTCTGAGATTGCAGCACGAACAGGCGACCCGCTGGGTACGGTCAAAACCCGCATCAGGTCGGCGCTCATCACTCTACGAAAGGCTCTCGAAGCATGACCACCGGCGGACATTTCGAGCAGGAGGATCTCGCCCTCTACGCCATGCACGGTTCCACTCCGGCAGAGGCCGCTCTCGTGCGCGCTCATCTCGCCGAGTGCCCCGCGTGCCAGGCCGAGTTCGAGAAAATCTCCTCTGACCTCGCCATGGTCGCCATGAGCGTCGAACAGCATCCCCTGCCTGAAGGTGCGCGGCAGCGATTCATTGATCGCCTTGCCGATCTGCCTGCGCCCGCAGCGCCTGTTGAAGTCGTTCCCATCCGCAGTGAGCCGCCAAAGCGTAGTGCCGCTATTTTTATTCCCTGGTCTATCGCTGCCGTCATGGCGCTTGTTGCCGTCCTGCTTGGCCTGGCGAACAACTCCGTCCAGCACGAGCTTGCCAAAGACAACTATCTGATCGCGCAATTCGCCGCGGACAGTCAGCACGCGCAAAAAGTGCTGGACGTTCTAACTGCGCCTGAAGCGCAGCACGTTGTGCTCACCGCGGGCAAGGCTGCGCCCGTTCCCACTGCGCGCGCCGTCTATCTCGCTTCGCGCGGAGGACTCATTCTTGAGGCCAGCAACATGGGCCCGCTGCCTGCGGACAAAACCTACGAGCTCTGGGTGATCCCTTCCAATGGCGCACCGTCCATCCCTGCCGGTACCTTCAGGCCTGATGCCTCAGGGAACGCCAGCCTCGTCTTGCCCGATCTTCCCGTCGGCGTGCAGGCCAAGGCCTTCGGCGTCACCATCGAGCGCGCTGAAGGTTCCCCCACGCCCACACTCCCCATCATCATGGCCGGCGTCGCGCCAACCTCCTGACTCCGCGCCCGCTTCCTGATTCCATGCTCGCTTCAACCCGCCTTGACATCCTTCCAGACGCGGTTCAGCATGGCAAACGAGGTATCGGTGCATGCGTTTGAAGTGGATTCTTCCCCTTGCTATCTTCCCCATCGCGGCCTGCTCGGCGCTGCTCTCCGCGCAACAGGCGCCCACTCCCGTGGGCGAGAATCCTCCTGTCGAAGAGAACTTCATCGTCACCAGCGACGTCACCTACACCCAGGGAATCAACGGACCGCTCAAGGCTGACGTCTACATTCCCATGAGCCCGGGCCTTCATCCCGGTATCGTCTTCATCCACGGCGGCGGATGGGTCAGCGGCAATCGCAACCAGATGATCAAGGTGATCAAGGCGATGGCTGACGCAGGCTACGTCGGCTTCACCATCGATTACGATCTCGGCAAATCTACATTTCCCGGAGCGCTTAACGAGTCTCTTGCGGCCGTCCGGTTCTTCCGCGCACATGCGGCCGAGTACCATCTCGATCCTTTCCGCATTGCCGTTGCGGGCAGCTCGGCTGGCGGTGAGCTGGCCGCACTTGTAGGCCTGGCCCAGGGAGATACTGCCTCCCACGTCGAGGCGGCGATCGTCTTCAACGGCGCCCTCGACCTCACCTTGCCCGATCCCAAAACTTCGCTGCCGTCTGTCGTAACCATCTACCTCGGAGGGCAATGCGAATCCATCATGGAGACATGCAAGGCCGCGTCCCCGCAGTTTCAGGTGCATGCGGGTGCGCCGCCGTTTTACGTTGGCCATGGCGACCAGGATCAGTCCGTCCCCTTCGTGCAGGCCGTCGCCTTCACCAATGCCCTCAAAGCGGCGGGCGTACCTGTCGAGTTCTTTCAGGCCAACGGCGGCAAGCACACCTACTGGTCCGATCCCCGCTTCTACTCAGCAAACCTCGACGCCATCAAAGCGTTCCTCGCGCTGCACCTCAAGTGAAATCAATCAACTCTTGACGCAACCCCGCGCCCCTGCCTGTTTCTCCAATTTTCAACGCCGCGCAGTCTCGCTTGCGGGTACACTGTTGGCTGACAGGAGGTCTTGCTATGCAAGCCAGGATTCAGGGCACCACCATGCCCGTACTCGACGTTCTACTCGACCCCAACGAGAGCGTGTACTCCGAGAGCGGGGAGCTCTCCTGGATGACCGGCTCCATCCAGATGCAAACCCACACCCAGATGGGTGGGGGCGGTGGCATCTTCGGCGTGCTCAAGCGTGTCGCCGGCGGCGGCAGCATCTTCATGACCGAGTATCGCGCCATCCAGTATCCCGGCGAGGTCTCCTTCGCCGCCAAGATGCCCGGCCACATTGTTCCCGTCGAACTGGGCAACGGTCCCGAGTACATGGTCCACCGTCATGGCTTCCTCTGCGCCACGCCCCAGGTCACCATCGGAGTTGGCTTCCAGCAGTCACTCGGCGCCGGCATCTTCGGCGGCGATGGCTTCCTCCTGCAGAAAGTCGGTGGCGTGGGAACCGCGTGGCTCGAGCTCAGCGGTGAACTCGTCGTCAAGAATCTCGCCCCTGGTGAAACCCTGCGCGTGCATCCCGGCCACGTGGGAGCATTCCAATCCTCGGTCGCCTTCCAGATCACCATGGTTCCGGGCATTAAGAACATGATCTTCGGTGGCGACGGCCTGTTCCTCGCCGTGCTCACCGGCCCCGGCGCGGTGTGGCTGCAAACCTTACCCATCTCCCGGCTCGCACACCAGATCAGCGAATATTTGCCCAAGGCTGAGGCGCGTCAAAACACCACGGCTGCCGGCCTTGGTGGCGGATTGCTGGGTGGAGTGATCGGTTCAATTCTTGACGGCAATCAGTAGAGCAAAACAGCCGCCGCCCCGATGCTCTTCGCGAGCAGCTTGACTCGTCCAGGCGCGTCACGTCCAGAGATGAACCCATCGGGGATCGTCTGATCGCGTTAAAGCATTTTTGCATTTACCGTAGACCGGCTTTGAAAGGGCACGGCTTTAGCCGTGCCGCAAAATGCCAATAAAATCAATGGGCTTTAGTGTCTGCGTGAGTACCGCTGACT
>PLST01000073.1 GCA_003164255.1 Acidobacteriaceae bacterium
ATCCGAAGCGCCCCGAGCGAGAGCATGCAACTGCGTACTGTTGCGTGGCGGGGCGCTCCAGATACAGCACTAAGACATTTCGTAACCTATCAGATTCTGTCCCCCAAATTGCCAACGGCGCCAGGTAGCCCATTGTTCCGAAAGGGGCTCTCCGGAATTGCTGAAGCTCAAGACCTCGGTCAACACACTCACAGATACACGAAGAGTTTGCTCCAGAAAATCCTTTTCCGCATTGAGGAGATGGTGTTGAGCAAGAGCCGCTTCAATGGCCTTAAGCAGATTCTCCTTCGAGCATGGTTTGGTGAGGAAGCGAAAGATGTTGTTCTCATTCACTGCAGCCATTGCAGTGTCGATATCCGCGTATCCAGTCAAAGCCAGGCGGACGATTGTCGGGGAGAGGTCGCGGACTTTCGCCAGGAATTGCGCCCCATCCATCTAAGGCATGCGCATGCCGGAGATGACTTCGATCACGAGGCCAATACTACCGAAGCTTGCTCGATGCACCGTTGCGTCCAGCATTCCAGCCGGTTGTCTCGCCCCATCCGACTGAGAAACGCGTTGTCGATATTCGCATCCATATACCCGCGCTCGGGGTGTTGCTGCGCGTCGATAGCATTCGCCACATGGACTGCCGCCAGGGTCGAGAATTCGGTCACCGGGCTGTCCAACGGGCGATGATTCCAGGCGACGGCCTCCACAATTTCGTTAGGCAGCCCCCATACTCCCAAGAGATAAGCCCCGACCTCGGCGTGAGTGCAACCGAATTCCTCAAACTCCAGAACATCCAGGCGAGTGCCGGTTGCGGTGGCCTTTGCCACGATCCGGCGATAGTTTTCAGGGTCGGCTGACGCCATGATCAGCATGCCAATATCGTGCAGTAGTCCGGCGCTGATGTAGGGATCCAAATCACGTCCGCCAATACCCTCGCAAATCGCAATCAACCTTGCAAACTTGCTCACGGAGACGGCATGTTCCCACAGGTGCTCAGCCTGCCCGGGTCCGAGCAGATCGGGATCGAAAGCCGAGAATATGCTGAGCGAAAGAACCAGGGCCCGTATTGTGTTCAGCCCCAGGTAGATTGCCGCTTGCTTCGGTTCCGATATCTCGGCGCGCAGGCCGTATGCGGCGGAGTTGACGATTTGTAAAATCTTCGCGGCCATCGCCATATCCTGCGCGATAATCTCACCAATCCGCGCAGCCGAAGGGTCTTCCGAATGGAGTTCGCTGGTCACCTGCTGATAGAGCAAAGGCAAGCTGGGAATACTCTTCATGTTGGAGATAAAACTTTTGAGCGAAGTGTTCTGAAGCAGGTCCGTTAGTGCCAGGGCTTTCTCCAGCACTGAGCGCAGTTGTTCCGGGTCGCACGGTTTCGCAAGGAACTGATGCGCGGGCGCAATGGACCGCATGACCGTTTCCCGGTCGGCCTGGTCTGAGAGAATAATGCGCACCGTCCCCGGCCATTGCTCCTGAACCGTGTTAAGCAGATCGGCTCCCGACATTTCGGGCATTTTCATGTCGGTAACAACTGCGTCGAACTCGCCAAGCGACATCAAACGTAAAGCTTCGTCTCCACTGGGAGCGAACTCCATCTCCCAGAGTTTTCGCATAGGGCGCAAAGTCCGCTTCAGGCCCATAAGAAGATCCGGTTCATCGTCGACAAAGAGGATACGTCTCTGCATTTAAGTCCCCTAACTGCCGAAAGAAGCAGGCGCACGTAGAACGTAGTGCCCTTGCCAATTTCGGGGTCAAATCAAATTTTTCCGCCGTGTCTCTTCACAATCACCATTCAGGCCGGGCGCCACGACACTAATCCCATGTATTATCGGCATCCGTGGAAAACTATTCCAGTCGGAAAAATGAGGGAATAATATCGCGGCCTGACTGTAGATAGTGCTGCCCCTTTCGACGTTTTCCAAGATGGCCTCCATGAGAATTTCACGGAGAGCCGAGTTTGAAGAATGCTCGGAGAGTTCCCAAACTGCTTGAGGACGGAGAATCAGCCACCAATTGCAGGATAGGTCCCTGAAAACGCACAAGCCTTCCGCAACAAGGCCACCCGTCCCCAAGAAACCTTCCCCGCCACGTTGCGGCAAGGTACGCAACAGGAATAAGGAACAGGGAACAGAAGACAGAACCGAGGCGCGCAGGCTGGCAGCTTGGAGCCACAAGCTACCGGCCCCACGTTCCAGGCCGCCCACGCCCCATGGTCTTCCAGTTCCGAGTCCCGAGCCTCCCCGCCCCTCGCTCCCTTGTTCCCTGTCTCGTCGCTCCCTGCGTCTCTCAAGTAAACGCTTTCCCGCAGGCAAAATAGGCTAGTAAACGCCTTCTTGCATGCCAAATAGGCCTTCCAAGCCCGTTTTTTCGACTTTGCGGGAAATTCTCTGGTTACTGTTCCTCTTATTTGGTCAATTTCACGGTTTTAATCTCCAATTAAATGGCCAATTTCAAGGTATTCCCCTCGAAAAATCGCAACCTAACGAGCGAACATTTGCGGGGCAAGTGACACCATCCAAGCG
>PLST01000037.1:0-207 GCA_003164255.1 Acidobacteriaceae bacterium
TGTTCTTACGAACACTCGACCGGAGTATGAATCCTACGTTTCGCTTTCCTCGATCAGTTAGATAAAGAGCAACAGAATTCCTAAACGACTTGTCCTTCCATTCGACTATGTTCGTCGGCAATCCGAACGGCGTGTCGGAGCTGACGATGCTGTCCATTGTTTTTCCGGACTTGGCACGAACCTTATTGAGGATTGCCAACGAACGTT
>PLST01000037.1:343-2659 GCA_003164255.1 Acidobacteriaceae bacterium
GAGTCACTGGAACCACCTGCACCGCCCTTCATTTGATAGGGCGGGTTGCCGATAATCACGTCAAACTGCATGTCGCCTCCAAACAACTGGGCTAGTCGAGTCTTGATATCGTCTGTATGAATGAACGCGTAGGCGTGTGTTTCAAGCTCTTCGCCACGGTCGAAAGTCTTCTGGCCCACCCGGCAAAACTTGCACTTGCCGTCTTCCCATGTGTGCTCCATCCGCTCGAACCAAATGTTGCCCGCATCGTCGGCGAAGTCTTTGGCGATGGAGTGCGGGCCATCAGCGTGCTTTGAGCAATACAAGCTTCGCCGCGCCAGGAGGCTGGTGAGATAAGTGATGCCAATGCCAAACACCTGCTTGGTGAGGATGTGATCAACGCGCTCTTGAAGGTCAGGAATCTCGGCTGCCAGCCCCTTGGTGAGGCGGCTGGCGATCTCGCGCAGGAATACGCCCGACTTCGTGAACGGATCGAGAAACCTAACCGAACCGTCCGCCCAGATGTTCGCCCCGTTGTTCGCCGCCGCCCAGGCTTCGGCAAGGGTGTCCAGCATACGGTTGGCAAACTCAGGCGGCGTGAACACCTCGTCATTGGAAAGATTGGCTATGCAGGTCAAAACATCGGGGTTGCGCCCGCGAAGCGTAAAGCTCGCCTGATTATTCATATGGCCTCCCGCAAGCCATCGTCCAACGGCCAGCAAGCAAGCGCCCGCGCTGTCATTGGCTGATATACCCGTAACGGGGTGAAGATCTCATGCTTGCCGAGGTGGGCGAAGAGCGACCCTTCTTGGCTGAAAGACGACATTTGCGTAAGGACCTCAAGGCGGAAGTCGCGCCGCTGGAACTTGCCCTTGCCAAGGTAGCCCCATTCGGCAAAGGTGATGGGCTGGCCATCATGCGTGCGCATCGTCAGCGCGTCGCCATGTACGAGGTTCTCCGACAGGACATAGAAAGCGGCCCGATAGAGATCATCTTCCTCATCCAAATTCAGGTACTCGGCGAAAACCTCCAGCATATTGGCGCGGCACTCCGCGATATTGTCCGGCAAGAGTTCGATTCCGTAGGTGCACATGAGGCCGAGAAGCGCGTATTGCCTCTTCTCAAAGTCGGACCTTCCAAATTTGAGTTCCACAGCTGCCAGCTTCCGCTGTAGAACTCGGACCAGAAAATTGCCGCTCCCGCAGGCGGGTTCCAAGAAGCGCGAGTCGATACGCTCGCTTTCCTCCTTGACGAGGTCAAGCATTGCCTCCACCATCCATGCCGGGGTGAATACTTCCCCATGGTCGGCGATCCGTTGCTTTGACTTGGTTAGGCTCATGCGTGAATTCGTTGCTGTGATGTCGTTGCTGATTTGCCTGTTCTGCTCGGTTAGCTTTGCCATTGGTTCCTGTCTTCTTCGTTTGGTGCGCGGCGCACAGGCTCATGTTGGTCAGTACACATTCTAATTCTCGTGCCTCTCGGCCAGTACCTGGTCGGCAAGGAGTTTTTCAGCCGGACCACTTGCACGGGCCTCCAGTTGCCGCCACTTGGCGGTCTGGAGTCGCTCGCGTTCATTTTGCGGAGATTTGACAGAGAGTAACCGCGCCAGTTGCATCGACCTCGTGGAGTTCGCTGGCAAGGCTCCTGGCCCACTGCCGCGCCCGCTCCTTGCCGCTGGCCGCTCCGCCCTGTCGTGGTTATTGTAGTGGATTGGCCGGACTGCGGTTTTCCGGATCGCGGCCGACCTAGATGCAGACCTGCCATGTGCTGCGATCGCGGCGGATGATCTGGCCAATTTTTCGAACGATATTGCCTCCAAAAGAAGAAGCGGGAAGCGTGTGGCACGCGTGGCCGCTGCCTAGGGTTAGTCTTGCTGGTTGATTAGGCAAGAGGAGACTGACGGGGGTTCAGCTCCTACTGTTTCCCTGAGAGCCCGGGGGTGGCCCGCAGTCGGGCACACAACGGGCAAACCGGGTATCGTCGAGATCAGGTTTTAAGGGGTTTGAGCAAGGTGTCCTTGATCGGTGACTCAGTGCCATCTCGCTACTCCCAGCGTCTGAGAATTGAATCTTCTCAGGGGCACGGCCACTGCTACTTGATTCTCAGGTGCCAGCCCCGCCTCAGCTCCGCCCCTGGAACCTGTTCCTCGTGCTGGATGGCCGCCTTGATCGTGTCCGTGTCTGGCCTTGACTCTTCCACAGCGCTCTCAAGCATCTTGCCAAGCTGGTCGGGAAGATTCGCAAGAACGGTTTCCCAGAGGACACCGCCGATACGGGCATCGATCTTGCGATAGGCCGCTGGTAGTGTCGCCTCATCGGTGATCCGCACCGAGTCCTG
>PLST01000381.1 GCA_003164255.1 Acidobacteriaceae bacterium
CGCCAGGGCAAAGAAGAAATCACGTATCCGCACCCATCGCTTGAGCCCGTGCTCAAGCGCACCCTCGGCGTGCCTCTGTTTCAGGAGCAACTGCTGCGCATGGCCATGGTAGTTGCCAGCTTCACCGGTGCTGAAGCCGAGGAACTACGTCGCGCCGTGGGCATGCGTCGATCAATGCAACGCATGCAAAACCTTGAAGGACGTCTCCGCGACGGCATGACCCGCAACGGCATCGGCGCCGAGGCTCAGGACAACATCGTCCAGGGCATATCCTCCTTCGCCATGTACGGATTTCCTGAGTCGCATGCGGCCAGCTTCGCGCTTATCGCCTATGCGTCAGCATATCTCAAGGTTCACTACCTCGCCGCCTTTACCTGCGGTCTTCTCAACAACCAGCCTATGGGCTTTTACTCACCGGCTGTCCTCATCAAGGATGCGCAGCGCCACGGTTTGCGTGTGCGCCCCATTTGTGTGCAGCGCTCGCAAAGTATCTGCACACTTGAAGCTGAATCCGGCCCTTCGCTATCACTCCGTCTTGGCTTCAATTATGCCCGCGGCCTGCAGCGGGCAACGGCCGACACGCTTGTACGTGAACGTACGCTGGGAGGAGAGTTTCACTCCATCGACGACCTGGCTCTGCGTGTTCCCGAACTCAGCCGCAGAGACCTTGTCTCCCTGGCGCGCATCGGCGCTCTCAACTCCATCGGCGATGTGGAGCACCGCCGCGATGCGCTATGGCAGGTGGAGGAGGCTGCACGTGCCACGGGACCTCTGCTGCGTGGCGCAGGCAACACGAAAGAACAGTCACGCCCCAAGGCGCCACTCAGAAAAATGAACGACGAAGAGCGCCTCTCTGCGGACTACGCCGGAACCGGAATTACCACCGGCCCGCACCCTATGGCCTATCACCGGGCATCTCTTCGTGCCGAAGGTATTCGTTCGGCCGCCGAGCTGGAACACGGCAGGAATCATCAACCCATCAGCATTGCCGGTTGCGTCATCGCCCGTCAGCGGCCCGGCACGGCAAAAGGCTTCGTCTTTCTCTCGCTTGAAGATGAAACCGGCATCGCCAATGTCATCATTGCGCCTGATGTTTTTGAAGCCAATCGCCTGGTTGTCACCCGCAGCCGCATCCTGCGCATTGATGGGCAACTCCAGCAGCAGGAAGGCGTGGTTCATGTCAAGGCAAAGCAGATCATTCCGCTCGACATCTCTCAAGCTGACGTGCGCTCTCACGACTTCTATTGAAGCCTCTAACTAGTACTCATCCAGTTCAATTTGGGCCGCCGCGACCCGGACTGCGCAATGATACGATGTGAAAATCGTCCTGAAAGGACTGGCGAAAATGAGCGACAATTCCCTGTCAAAAACACTTACGCCCGAGCAAATCTCAACCATCACGCGTGAAACCAATTACGGCACCTGGCGCTTCCAGAAAGGCTGGAAGCCGATGTATATCGCCGACGCCGAAGGTTGCTGGTTTATTGACGGAGCNNCCCGGATACGCCACCCGGGCACGCGCGCGTCTAAGCGAAAAACTACTTGAAGTGCTGCCCCAGGGCCTTAATAAATTCTTCTTTGCCACCAGCGGCACTGAGGCCAATGAGGCCGCCTTCAAAATCGCGCGCATGGTCACCGGCAAAAACAAGATCATCTCCCGCTACCGCTCTTACCACGGCTCTACCATGGGCGCCATCGCTGCCACAGGAGATCCGCGCCGCTGGGCCATGGAGCCCGCCGGCAAGGGCGGTGGTGTTGTCTTCGCTCCTGAAGTCAATTGCTACGACTGTCCCATCAAGCACACGTATCCCAGTTGTAACGTCGCCTGCGCCGACTACATCGAACACATGATTCGCAACGAGAGCGACGTGGCCGCGGTCATAGTCGAGCCTGTCGTTGGAACCAATGGCGTGCTCGTTCCGCCCCCCGAGTATTTCCCGCGCCTGCGCGACATCTGCGATCGCCATGGCGTACTCATGATCGCCGATGAAGTCATGGCCGGGTGGGGCCGTACGGGCAAGTGGTTCTCCATCGATCACTGGAACGTGAAGCCCGATATTCTCGTTACCGCTAAGGGAATCACCTCCGCCTACATTCCCCTAGGGCTCTGCGCCACCACCAGCACAATCGCAGGCTACTTTGAGGACCATTACTTCGCTCATGGCCACACGTACGAAGCGCACCCCATCACGCTGGGCCCAGCCGTGGCCACCATTGAGGAAATGCAGCGGCTCAAGCTCGTCGAACGCGCCGCCGAACTAGAGCCTTATGTGCGCGCCAAGCTTGAAGCCGTCAAAGCAAAGCATCCGTCCGTGGGCGACGTGCGCGGCCTCGGCCTCTTCTTTGCAGTGGAGATCGTCAAGAACCGCAAGACCAAACAGCTCTTCAACACCATGCGCGACAAGGTGGAAGGCAAGCCGCTGGTCGTAGACCAGATTGTCGGCAAGATGATGGCGCAGGGCGTCTCAATTCAGGCCTGGGTAAGCCACTTCGTCATCGCGCCACCGCTGATTATCACCAAAGAAGAACTCGACCTCGGCATCGCCGCTCTCGATGAGAACCTCTCCATCTCCGACGCACTGGTGGAAGCCTGAGTCAATCGCAGCGTCTTTGCTAGTGCTCAATGTTTAATAGCGGAGGAGTCAATGAGCCGCATTCACGCGGTCTCCTCCGCCCTTTCGGCATAGGATTCAGCCGGCACGCTTACCTTCATCAACACGACGTAGACGATCCCCGCAGTAAAGAAGCCCACGAACCACGCGTAATCGTAAAGAAAGTGCAGCGGCGCGTAAATCAGGCCAACCAGCGCAATCGCAACGCCCAACACCAGCGCAACAATCGCCCGCGGATTAATGCCCTTTGTGTAGTAGTAAATCCCCTCGCGGTGATAAAGCGAATTCACGTCAAGCTCGGTCTTGCGAATCAGAAAGTAATCCGCAACCATGATGCCG
>PLST01000385.1 GCA_003164255.1 Acidobacteriaceae bacterium
CGCGGTCGAGCATCATCAGGTCGGCGAGCTCGCCGATGATGATGACGATGTAGGGCAGCGGCTCCTCGTCTTCGCCTTCGTCGAAGAGCGAGGGCATGACGCCCTCAAAGAGCTTGTTGTACTGGTCGATGTTGCGGACGCTGCGCGAGGCGAGCAGCTTGAGACGACGCTCCATTTCGCGCACGGCGTTGCGTAGAGCGTTGGCAGCGAGCTTGGGCTCAGTGATGATGGGCGTGAAGAGATGCGGAATGCCCTCGTACATGCCGAGTTCCACGCGCTTGGGGTCGACGAGGATCAGGCGCACCTGCGACGGCGTGGTGCGGAAGAGCAGGCTCATGATCATGGCGTTGATGGCCACCGACTTACCTGAGCCCGTGGATCCGGCGATGAGCACATGGGGCATCGCGTTCAGGTCGGCTGTGACGATGCGGCCGTTGATGTCTTTGCCCATGGCCAGGGTGAGCCGCGATTTTGCCTTGGCGAAGGTTTCGCTCTCGAGCACGTCGCGCAGATGGATGGTTTCGCGCTCGTGATTGGGGACCTGGATGCCAACGGTATTTTTGCCGGCCATACGTTCGATCAAAATGCTCTCGGCGCGCATGGCGAGACAAAGGTCGTCGCCCAGACCGGTGACGCGGGAATACTTCACACCATTCTCGAGCTTGAACTCATAGGTCGTGACCATGGGGCCGGGATTGATCTGCACCACCTGGCCGCGCACACCGAATTCGGCGCACTTTTCGACGAGGACCTTGGCTTCTTCGCGGAGTTCGTCTTCGCGCACCTTCTGCGGGCCTTCGCCGGCAAGGAGCAACGTGCTGGGCGGCAGCTTGAATCCGCTGACGTTCTTGGGAGCAACGGTGGCCGAGCGCACTTCAGCATCGGCGCGGCCGTGAATGGCGATTTCGTCCGAGGCCCAGGGGGTGGGGGCGGCAGCTGCGGGAACGGGTTCGAGGCGTAGTGCGACGGGACGAACAGGCGCTTGCGGCGGGGCGACAGAGCGGTCGTCAGGAAAGCGCGCGGCTGCGGGCTGCTGCATGGAAACAACATTCTGCGCAGGAAGACTGGATGGCTGCGCGGGGCCGTGGCTTGCTGCTTCCGCTTCAGCGCGTTCCCAGATGCTGCGGCGCTGAGTGATGGGGATGATTTCTTCAGCGGGCCTGACAGCAGACTCGCCGCGGGACTGGGCCGATGCCGAGGCGGCCGAAGCTGGCTGATTCGGATCGGCTGCTTCGAGCGGCGCACGGCGGAAGGCCGGGACGTCGTCGAGTGGGTCAGGTTGGGCGAGTTGGGCGGCGCGCTTGCGGCGATTGAAGAAAGCAGCCAGAAGGCCGGGGCGGCGGACGGATTCTTCGTGGTCCGGCTCGGCGTCAGAGTTAGGGCCTGCGGCTGGGATGGGGCCGGCGGCTGGGCTGAACTCAAGAGTCGACGGCGGTGCGTAATCGCGATCGCGGTTGGATACGCCGACCATTCCCTGCTCGAATTCCTTTTCTTCGCGTTGTTCGGCACGCTGCTCGCGCCAGTTCTTCCAGCGGTCGAGCGCGCTTTGCAGATGGAGCCAGTAATTCTCCACGGCTTCTTTGATGACCCAGAAGCTGATGGCAGAGGCGAAGTAGAGGCCGGCAAGGGCAAACGCGGCGGCCACCAGCCAGGCGCCCTGGATGTTGAGGTAGCTGACCAGAAGCCCGGCCATGAGGCGGCCAAGTACGCCTTCCACGGGGACCATGTGCATCCAGCGCCAATGCCAGGGCGTGAGGCCAAAGGCTGCGGGCAGAAAGGTGAGGGCGAGCAGCGTTCCCATCCAGCGCAGCAGCGCCGAGCCGCTGGGGCGGGAGCGCATCCAGGAGTAGCCGATGCCGCCGAGCCACAAGGGCAAGAGGAAGGCAGTGAGGCCAAGCGTCTGGAGGAGGAGATCGCTGAGATACGAACCGAAGGGGCCAATCCAGTTGTGCACGGCATATGTGCCGGCGGAATCGGAGACGGTGGCCGTGTTCAGCGAGGGATCAGTGGCGTGGTAGGTGGCGAGCGCGAAAAAAACGAGGAGCGAGACCAGCAGCAGCACAAGCCCCAGGAACAGGTTCAGGGGGCGGCTTCGCGTTGGCGAGAGAACAATGCGAATGGGCTTCATGACGGGGCGCTTTATCCTCTGGGACCGCCGCACTAGCATCCGGGACGAACTCGGCCGGAAAGCCGGCAGTACGACGAGTAAAAATCCCAGAGCAAGTTTTATTATCCCCGGCTGCATTGTGGATTCCGTGGACGATAGAGGAGGGGGAACCTTGTTGTGGACCCCCGGCGAAACCTACGGCATGATGCCTTCGGCGCGCAGAAGTTGGATGCAGCACTTGAGGCCTTGATCGTAGGTCAGGATGTCGTAGTGCAATCGGACGGCGACGGCGCAGATGTGGATGTCGATGGATCCGCATTCGACGCCGCGGCTGCGGCAGAGATTGAAGAGACGGGCGGCTTCGACGAAGTCCTCAGCCGCGATTGTTTCGTCGGGAAATGGATCGAGGAGATTCTTCAGCTTTGTGAACCGCGCTTTGTCCCTGACGCCGGAAAGTATCTCCTGCCGGATTGGGCCGAGCATGATGGCGCGGCCGTCGCGAATCGCCTCCTGTAATTGCGCGATCATTCGCAGTTCGTCTGGCGGCAGATTCGCTTGGTTCGGACGGCGGAGCGCAAGCGACCACGCGCAGGTGTCGACGATCGTCTTCATTCTTCATCAAGCTCGATGCGATCGAGCTTGCGCACCTTCTTGTAATCGTAGGTGGGGTCGTAGTCGATGGTGCCGAAGTGGTCGAGGATCTCGAGCTGCTTGCGGCGGCGGATGTACTCGTCGAGTGCGGCGGTGACGGCTTCCCTTTTGGTGGCGTGGTTGCCGATGCGACGGGCCTCGTTGATCAGGTTATCGTCCAGGGCCAGGTTGGTCGGCATGGCTACACCTCGCAATGTGTAGAATATCACACATTAGAATGTGTAGGCATAACATATTTAAATTGTTTAAGTTGCTGCGTATTAAGCCTTATGCTATCTAACCAATCGCAAAAAACCCGATGGATGGGAGGCGTGAGTTCGATCATTCCCTGGTCCCCAAATGCAAGGGACCAGGGGCACCCTCATTTTTCGTGAGATGGGCGAAAAGCAACCGCAGATCCTTCGGCTACGATTGGCGCAAAATGCGCGCCAATCTACGCTGGAGATGACAGTCAAGAATTTAAAGGCCGATCAGCTTTGCGCCCCAGATGAGTAAAGCGGTGCCGAGCAGGATGCGATAGAGAGCGAACATGGCGAAACCGTGCTTGCGCACCCAGAAAAGGAACCACTCGACCACGCCCAGGGCCACGATGAAGGAAACCGCCAAGCCGATGATCAGCACGATCCAGCGTTCCCCATTCATGACCACATGAGCAGCGGCCGCGGTGGCAGCATCAGCTGACTTGCTGACATGGATTTCCTTGAAGAGGTCCCAAAGCGTGGCGGCGACCATGGTGGGGATCGAGAGCAGGAAACTGAATTCGAGGGCAGCGGGGCGGCTGAGGCCAACCATTTGTCCGGCGGCGATGGTGGACATGGAACGCGAGGTGCCGGGAAAAATGGCCGAAAGCGACTGGCAGAGGCCGATCCAGATGGCCTGCATGAGAGTCATGTCTTCAACGTGGCCCGTAGCGGCTTCATAGCGGCTGGTGCGGGAGTCGATGATCCACATGATGAACCCGCCAATGATGAGCGCCAGCGCCATGGCGGTAAGACTGGCCAGATTCCGCTCGCTCCACTTCCGCAGCAGGAGAGCGGGCACAGACGTGACCATGAAGGCGATGAGGGTGAGCGAGATGGGATGCGTGAACCAGTTGCTGCGGCCGTCGTCGCCCTCGGGAAACGTGCGGAGGAAGTCGACGATGCGGGAAAGGAACAAGATGATGAGCGCGACGATGGCGCCGAGTTGGATGACGATGGTGTACATCTTCCAGTAGGCATCGTCGAGGGGAATCCTCATGAGCGCTTCGGTTATGCGCAGGTGCGCGGTAGAGCTAACCGGAAGAAACTCGGTCAGGCCTTCAACAATCCCCAGGATGATGGACTGGATGTACGGATTCAAGAAGCCTCCAGCGAACTATAGCGGGTTTGCCAGGAGCCAGGGGATTGGGGGGCCCGGCTCACTCCTGGTCAATCCCGTAGACAGGAATGCCTTCATCCAATTTGTACACCAGCGCTCCGGCCCGCCAAGCATAATCTGTGCCGCTAAAGTGATCTTTCAGCCTGTTGGCGAGTTCGTGGGCATGATTCAGCGCATTTTGACTCTTTTTGTCGTCTCCGTTGGCGCTAAACATGTCTTTCAGGACGGCCTGACGATAGACGGCCTCATAGAGTGCGCGGGCGGTGCGGGGCCCGTCGGGGTGCTCGTCGGCATACTTTTCGTAGATCTCTGATTCCTTCTCAGGACATTGCACCGCTCCCTGCCAGTCACCGCAGAGTCTGTTGTCAATCAGGTCAAAGGCGGCGAGGTCAGCCTGGCGGGTGTGCGGATAATACTTGATGACCTTCTTGAGGCCGTCATCGTCCATTTGCTCCCGCATATACGGGTCCTTCTCGTGGGAGGAACGCAGCGTGGAGGCATCGGCCTTTTCAATCTGCCACTGGATGTCGGCCGAGCGCCACGCGGCTTCAGGCACCAGGGGCGAGTTGGGGAACATCTCCGTAAGGCGGCGGTAGAGCAGACGTGCGCTCTGGGCCGCGTTGACAGGGCCGCGCGGGTCAGAGGCGAGGGATTCCTGGTTGGCGGCTGCGCCCATCAGGATCTGGTCGCCGTTGGGAGTGTTTTCAATCACGACACCCTTGGACTGCATCCAGCCGGAGATGGGCGGCGGGGTATCGTTGGCGTCTCCAATGAGCGGGGTGTCTTTGCTTTCCTTCACTTCCTCAATGTCGGTGTTGGCGTACACCCGGATCCATGGGCCGCTTTTCTCTGCCATCACCATTTCGCGGCCGATCTGCACGCGGTCAACCTTTTGCGAATTCTTGTCGGCGGCGACATAGAGCCAGGTGACCTGGAGGGCTGTGGCGCGCGGGCCGGCGAGGGGCTTTTCAAGCTGGGGCTGCTTCTTCTGGGCAAAGGCGGGCGCGGTAGCGCACAGCAGCGCGAGCGAGAGCGTGAGGGCGCGGGCGGCGAGGATGCGGGGATGAGTCACAACTGGAATCATAGGTGAAACGACGCTTTTACGCGCGTTCGGTAAGCACCTCGGCCAACAGGGCGGGGTCAACGTTGCCGCCGGAGACGACCGCTGCGGCCCTGCGGTACTCCGGCAACTCGGCGGCGTGAAACAGGAGCGCTGCCACGGGAACTGCGCCGCTGGGCTCGGGAACAAGGCGCGTGGCCGCCACAATGGCGCGCATGGCGGCGCGAATTTCAGCCTCGGTGACAGTGATGACGCCATCAACGAAGGCCTGGATGTGCGCGAAGTTGCGCTCGCCCACGCTCTGCGTGCGCAGACCGTCGGCAATGGTGCGGCTGGTGAGTTCCGCGCCCCAGGTGACGATTTTGCCGGTACGGAAGCTCTCCGCCGTGTCGCCTGCCAGTTCGGGCTCAATGCCGAAGACCTTTGCCTGGGGACGCAACTGCTTGACGGCGGCGGCAACACCGCTGAGCAGGCCTCCGCCGCTGACGGGCGTGAGCACTAGGTCAACGTCTGGCCATTCTTCGATGATTTCAAGGCCGCAGGTGGCCTGGCCGGCGATGATCTGGTCGTCGTCGTAGGGAGGAATGACTACGTAGCCGTGCTCGCGGACCAGCTTCTCGGCCATGGCGAGGCGCTCACTTGAAGCGTTGCCGACATCCACCACCTGCGCGCCGTAGGCGATGGTGGCCGCACGCTTGATGGCGGGAGCATTCGAGGGCATAACGATGACGGCCTTGGCGCCCACCTCGCGCGCCGCATAGGCTACGGCCTGCGCGTGATTCCCGCTCGAGTAGGTGATGACGCCGCGGGCGATTTCGCTCGCTGTGAG
>PLST01000083.1:0-271 GCA_003164255.1 Acidobacteriaceae bacterium
GTTACTTGTCGGGGGCGGGGGCGTAGTAGCCTTCGCGCGTGATCACGTTGAGGTCGGTCTTGTCGGTCTTGAGGACGATTTTGTGGAACTCGCCGTCGGTATCGACCTTATCGGGCGTGTAGGTGAGCAGATATTGCTGGCGCAGGGATGCGGCGATCTGGTTGTAAATGTCGTCGAGATTGTCCTTCTTTTTGGCTTCGAAGAACTGGCCACCGGTGCGTGACGCGATCTGCTGCATGATTTTCTTGCCGTCGACTCCGGCTTCGCTCTT
>PLST01000083.1:294-2748 GCA_003164255.1 Acidobacteriaceae bacterium
GTGAAGACCTGGAGGTTGGCGCGGTCGGCGGCATCGATGGCGTCGTTGAGCGTCTCTTTGCTGCCGTGGTCGGCGCCGTCAGAGAAGACGATGAGCGCCTTGCGCCCCGACTTGGGCCGCATGAGCTCGTCCGAGGCAAGGTAGATGGCGTCGTAAAGCTGTGTGCCAGAGCCGAATCGCCCGCCGCCGTGCTGCCCATAGCCGCCATTTCCGCCGCGGTCGTCGCCACTGGTTTCAGGGCCCTGGTTGTTGCGCTCCCGCGAGGTTGGCCCCATGCCGTCGAGCTCGTGGTGCAGCTTGTCACGCGAGTTGGTGAAGTCTTCNNATCGGCGGGGAGCATGAGGTCAATGAACTTTCCCGCGGCCTTGCGCTCAGCGTCCAAGGCCGAGGAAACGCTATGGCTGGTGTCGACCAGCAGGCCGAGACGGAAGGGGAGGTTGCTCTGCGAGGTAAAGCTCTTGATCACCTGCGGGCGGCCGTCTTCGGTGAGGGTGAAGTCTTTGGCCGTCAAGTTGGTGACCAGGGCTCCGTGCTTGTCCTCGACCACCACGGGGAGCAGAACTTCGCGCGCCTGCACCTTGAGGGTGGTGTTGGGCTGTTGGGTCGAGGGGGGCGGGGAGGGCTGCTGTGCGGCGCGGGATGGGCGCAGAAAGTAAAGCGCAAGGATAGAAACGGCCGCCAGAGAGAAAACAAGGCAAAGAGTTGACTTGGTTTTCATAGAAGTTCGTGGAACCTACTGATTCAGTCGATTAGACGCGCGAAGGGGGGTCTTCGTTGACGTTTTTTGGGGGCATTCCGATATGTGTGGGTCTGGAGACCCGCACGACAGCCGGTCTCCCACCCCAACGGGCAAAACGCTACTCGTTGGGGACCCCGGTCTGGAGACTGGCGCTACGGTATGGGGGCAGGGGTGGAAGGCGGCGGATTGTGCTGGGCCCACTGGCTGGGCGCGTTGGCCATGGTGAGCACCAACCGGCCGCCAGCCGCGATCTCCGGGTGACGGAGCCACGCCCGGTCGAGTGGCTGGCCATTCAGTGTCGCCGAGGTCACGTAGATGTTCTCCGCGGAGAGATTTCTGGCTTCAATCACGAAGTCCTTGCCGCCGGCGAGATGCAGTGTGGTCTGGGGATAGGCGGGGCTGCCGATGAGGTAAACATCCTGGCCGGCGTTGGGAAAGATGCCGATCTGCCCGAAGGTGTACCAGGAAGACATTGCGCCCGAGTCGTCGTTGCCGGGCAGGCCGTCTGGTCCGGCATGATAGCTGGCGGCGATGATCTGGCGCACGCGCGCGTCGGTTTTGTCGGGGCGGCCGGCCCAGATGTAGAGGTAGGGCGCGAGGAATCCGGGCTCGTTTCCTACATCGTAGCGTGCGGGGACGTCGAAAAACGCGTCGAGGCGGCGCACGAAGGTCTCCGGTCCGCCAGATTTCTCAATCATTCCCGCGACATCCTGTGGAACGAAGGTGGAGTAGGTCCAGGAGTTGCCTTCATAGAACGTGTCTCCGTTCCAACTGCCGCTCATCATGGCCGTAAAGGGCGTGAGCCAGGTTCCGTCGCGATGGCGCGGGCGAATGAAGCCGGTGAATCCGCCTTCGCTGAAGTCCGGGTCCCAAAGCTTCTTCCAGTTGGCGGAGCGCTCGAGGTATTTTTTGTAGTCTGCGGTGTCGCCGAGGCCTTTAGCGAGCAGAGCAATCTCAAAGTCATTGGCAGCGTACTCCATGTCGACCGACGCGGGACGGTCAGAGCCCTCAATCGAAACGTAGCCGAGACGATGCCAGTCGTCCAAGCCACCGCGGCCCTCCTTGAAGTGGTCGGCCGGGGAAGTCTCGGCATCGTGCATCTCGGCGGCGAGAGCGGTCTTCCAGTCGACGCCCTTGACACCTTTGACGAAGGCGTCGGTAAGGATGAATTCGGCGTTGCTGCCGCCCTGGGTGCGGCCGTTGTAGTTGCCGCTGCGCGCATCGGGCAGCCAGCCCTCGTGCCGGTAAAGATCGACGAGGGCNNTGCGGAAGATGTCCCAGATGGCGTAGTAGTCGTCGTAATACGGCTCGCTCGACTTCCAGAGCGGGTTCTCGCCGGTGCGGTCGGTGGGCATGAGCATGGTGTGGTAGAGCGCGGTGTAAAAAATTTGCGCCTGCTCGGGGGTTTCGCCCTTCAGCTCGACTTTGCCGAGCGCCCGGTCCCATTGGGCGAGTGCGGCGGCGTGCACGGCGTCGAAGTTGAAGCGGGGAATTTCAGCGGCGAGATTCTGCCGCGCCTGGGCGATGCTGACGAAGGAGATACCGATCTTCATGAGGACCGGATGATCTCCGGTGTCGGCGAAGGTGAGCCATGCGCCGGTGCTGGAGCCGGATTGAGTGCGCGCACTCTTGCTGCCGGGGGTGAGCTTGTCGTTGAGCCATGTGCCCCAGGAAGCGGCCGGCGTACTCAAGCGCGCGTAGAAATGGACAGTGTA
>PLST01000005.1 GCA_003164255.1 Acidobacteriaceae bacterium
CCGCTCACGCTCTTGGTGATCTGCGTGCTCGTCACGTCAACAGGCTTGAGACTGAACGCGGACTGCACTGTCACTGGTCCACGGATGGGGATGGAGATACCCGTGTCGCCCTCTTCTTCGGCTCCTTTGCCCTTGCTCTTCTTCGGTAGAGCGAAGAGTTGGCCAAAGGCGCGCACGTCAAACCAGGTCTCGTTCGCCAATCTGGCCGTATCGGCAGAACCAAACTTTCCGCCGAGCGTTTTCTCTGCGCGATCACGCAGGCTCTTCGCGTCGTCGTTCTTTCGGTCGTCCGACTGCACGAAAATTTTCTGTCCCGCTTCCATCAGGCGGTCGCGCAGCTTACGCTTCAGGCAGACATCCGAGATCTCTCCGTTGCCGTTGTAATCGGTGCGTGGCCGATTCCCATTCAACGGGTCGCCGTTGGGGTTGGCGTGCTTCACGCGAAGCACTACAGCAAAGTCGATCTTGTGTTGAAGTGAACTCACTGATTCCTCCTTATCGTTCAATGCGAGTCATGATTATGCGGCTATCTCCGCTTGGGTAGGTTCGTTCGCAGGTTCTTCCTTGCGGAAGGCGGCCCGCTGGCAGTGATAGCCGAGCAGGAACTCAGCGTCGAGGCGTCCTGCCTTGGTGAAATCGTCATTGTGGAAGCGGCTGATCACATCGTCGAGCAGACACTTCAGGTTGTGGAGATAGCCAGGACGGCTGCTTTGCAGACGCTGCATATAGGGCCGGAGCGCAAGCTCAATGGTGCGCCAGGTAGAAGCCGGATGGTCGGAGAAGCGCTGCATCAACCGCTCAGCCGTCGTGTCGCGGCCTTCTTTGGCAAGGTACAGCGCATAGCTCTCAATCTTCTCCGCGATTGCAAGCAACCGGCCGAACAGATAGTCTCGGGAGTTGCGATTCTCTTCAAGCGACATGGAATAGTTCTCCTCTCTTCTGCTGCCTCGCACCAGGGCACAAGCGATGCCGAGGCAGCGTTCCCACTCCCAGTGGTTTTTACCGGCTGGATTTGCGGCCTGCTGGGCGCAGGCGGTGACTAGATCGCATGGAATAGAACGGCCATCTACAATACATGGCAGCAGTCGTTCGACCGTAGCCTTCTTGAGCTTCTCGTCCACGCGCCGACCGTAGGCCGCCTCGGCAATATCGCCGGGGGCAGGTGCGCCAACAAACTTGCGATCCTTACCCATGTTCTGCAGCCATGAAGTGTGCTCGTGCCAGCTTTGAATGCGCTCCAGAAACTCCGAAGCCTGCAATTCGCGGTAGTAGGTGATCGCCATGCGGCCCGGCGTTGCGGAGTCAAGAGCCATAACCACAATGTCTTCGCGATCTGTCAGCTTTGCGCGGTAGCCCCGAATCAGGTTGTTCAATTGCTTTGCGAATAGCTGGCCGACATCGCCCTTATACCGCTCTGGCGCTATAGGAGTTGGGGACACAATCACCGAATTCTGCGGAATCTCTACTCGGGCCTCCTCCTCGATTTCATTCGACGCTGCGATCACTTTCGGAATCGATTTGCCGCTTACAGCCCAAGCCACGATGGATTGACCACCGTTCCAGTATCCCTGACGCGCGAGCAGCCAACGTAGCGCGCTGTGTGCTTTTTGGGACGCTATATATCCAAGGCTTGCGGACTGCTCGGCATCAAGGAAACGCCCTTTGAACGTATACCCTTCCGTATCGTTCGAGCTGATAAGCTTCGCTTGATCGCGGCTGCTCCGGATGCTTTTTGGATGAAGCCGAGCGATGCGACCATTAATTCCAGAGGACATGCAGAGGCTAACAGCATCCGACTTGCTCGATTCGAATCTTTCCCATCGAACGAATGTTTCCGCGTCCTCCCAGGTATTCGCCAGCATTTCGTCCCGGAGTTCTACTCTCCAGCGTATCCATGCCTCGCTGGGTTCGAGCATTTTTCCATTCAGCCTGACCCGATCCAATTCCCCATTCGTTGACGTGAGTACCCGACTCTCAATCAGATCGGCTATCAATCTCTTTTGCTTGATATATTCCGATACAACGCAAGCCTTCGGATCCCTATATTCCGAGGAACACCACTCAGACAGTTGGGTTTCAAAACGAGAGAAATAATCTGCATTGAGACCATAATCCGAGCCATCCCCTGCACAATACGCGAGTTTGTCAGAGAGCGGGTTTGCTGCGGGCGACTTTCCAGCGCGTGCCGCAGAGACTTCAGAGACAAGTATCGGTGTTTCCTTTAGTAAACCAAGTTCCGCATTCCGAAAGCCACCTTGCCCGTTGAGCGTAATGCAAATCTGCGTATCCTGAGGCCGCGCAGAAATTGGAGGTAGCGGTGCTTTGTCAAACTGCGGCTGCCCGGCGCAGCAATCATACGTCTCTTGCAGTTTCTGAATCCAACTCACACCGTGCCTCCAACGCCTGCGGCGTAATGCTGTGCCTCGGACTCAACATATTGGAGGTTTTCTTCCAGGCCAAAGCGCTTGACGCCCATGGCACGAATATCCTTCTTTTGCTCAACCGGGATTTCGTTGGGACGCGGAAAAGTGAGGACGCCATCCACCAGTTTGGGGCACCAGAAGTTGCTGGCGAGCCGGTTTTCGCCCGTCTCGTCCGGGTAGTCGAAGCTGTGGAACATCAGACCGTACTGCAACTCGCCCGGATCGTCGAGTTCTCCCTTGCCGAAGCCGAATTCATACGGTTCAACATACCCCTGGCACTCGCGCGTCCCAAGAAAGATGTCCTGTCGGCCTCCGCGCTCCAGGCTTCGCTTTGCGACCTCGAAGTGCTTGCCATCGTTCCGATCCCGCTCAAGTTCGGGCCGATGAGGGTTCCACTCGAAGTGGGCGCGAACCTGGTACTCGATGCGCGATTCACGCGTCGCAGGGTCGGGATCGCCGGTCAGATATGTGTAGANNGATGGTAAGAGCACTTTTCCCCGCCCACGCGTGTCAGGGGATCGGTAAACATGGCATACCGTCCCCAGACGCGAAACTCAATGGTGTTCTTCGGTGTGCTATGCAATGAGGCTCTCCATTCTTTCGCTGCCATCGAGTGCCAGACCGAACTCGTCCGAGTAGAAACCTTCGCGCAGACATAATACACCCGTACCCGACTGCGCCTCATACACAGCGTCATTTCGCTTCAAAGACTCCATTTCATGCTGAAAGACATTCACGGAATACATCTGCGCTCTTCTCAGGAGGCGGAACTCCAACGCAAGATCATGCGCGGCGCTCAATTCCGCAATCAAATCCATTCCTTCTTTCCGAAAAGGAACGACAACTCCTTGCGTTTGGCAATCGATCGCTTGAAACACCTGCGCCGCAGTGTGAAACGACTGCATCAGCCCGCTTCGCGTGACGCCTGCGATTCTTGCATCCTCAACTGCCATGCTGTTCTCACCAAGCATTTGCAACAGGGTGTCGTCACGTTGCGCGAACGACGCCTTTACCGGATAATCCATCTGATTTGCACGCGCAAAGAAGTGATGCTTGAAGAATGTTTCCATCTCCCGTGGGTCCGACAACTCGAATGGCTGGACTCCATTCAGTTCCCGCCAGTCGTTCAAAACCCGGAGCGCATTCCTTTGTGCGCAGGCGATCTCCTCCAACTGCTTTGGAAGTGACTGCGCCATCTTTACGATATGTACCCGCCCGATAGCCCGCTCGCCATTGCGATTGCAGCGGCCCGCGGCCTGCGCGATTGAGTCCAACCCGGCCAGATCGCGCACGACTGTGGCGAAGTCGATGTCAACGCCAGCTTCGATCAACTGTGTGCTGACGCAGAGCACCCGTTTTCCTGCCAGGGGCGTGAGCGCAGCCTTCATCCGACTCAACGCTTCAAGCCGGTGCGCCGGGCACATATGCGTGCTCAGGTGAACGAGGCACCCCTCCCCCATCGGCTCTTCGAGTGTTTTGAGCTGTTCCTTCCACTGCGCGTAGATCGCCAAGGCGTCGCGCTTGGTGTTCACAATCACCAAGCAACTGCCACGCTCTCGCATTTCGTCAATGGCGAGCGCACTGACCTCCGCCGCGCTCCACCCGCCGGTTTTGTTCGTCTTGTCGAAGGTCTCATACCGCCTTAGATCGCGAAAGAGCTGAGGCGGATTTGGCATCAACTCGGTGCCTTGTTTCATGGCCCCCTTGCTCTTGTCTACCTGATGCAACAGAGGCTGTGTCGCCGTGCATAGCACGACGCTCGCCCCGCACTGCTCCACAAGAAAATTCACCGCATTGTTGAAGAGGTGTATCGTGCGTATCGGAAGCGTCTGCACCTCGTCAAAGATAATTACTGCCTTTGCGAGCGCATGCAGCCTCCGCACCGAGCGTGTTCCGCCGCCAAAGAGCGCATCGAGCACCTGTACAGCAGTCGTGAAGACCACCGGAGCGTCCCAGTTTTCGGCCAACACCGAACCTCGCCAACTCTCTTTCTCTTCCGTCAGATTGGAGTGGTGTTCGAGCACAATCGAAGCGAAATCGCATTCTTTCGGTTCCAGCACCTCGCGCACCACCTGCGCATTTTGGTCTGCAATCGAAATGTACGGACTGACATAGATCACGCGTTCCATGCTCCAGCGCTGCGCATGGTGCAATGCGAAACGCAGGCTTGCCAGCGTTTTACCCCCACCCGTCGGCACGGTCAGGGTGAAGATTCCTTTAGGCCGTTCCGCTCCTGCAAGGCAATGACCAGAAATCTCGCGACGGCATTGATCCACCCAACGTTCGTTCTGGAATGTCGCCAACTTACATTCCAGCCGGTCAATCAAGTTCGGCCACGCAATATAATCGCCATGCTGCCGAAAGCTCGCGCCCGTGGGCTTGTCGAAGTCCGCTGTATCGGTGCGGTCGCCGTCGATTAGGCAACTGAAGAGCACCCTCAGCAGTAATCCCTGTTTGAATGGCTGAACGACATCATCGCTGTCTGTCGCCCGAATACGATCAATTGCAGCAGTAATCTCAGCGGCGACTTCAGGATCGTTAAGAAGGATTTCCAACGGAGCGCGGATAGCTGCCTCGACGCTGCCCCATACCTCGCTGCGGTGGCTCAAGGCATCATCTTTGTTGAGCCTTCGCAGCAGACCGTCTTCTCCGTTAGGAAGGATGCAGTCGATTAGACCCGAGTGATGCGAAGCTACGCATAGAGCAAGAGCCTCGGACGCAAACCTGCCCACCTCCTCCTCGTCCCTGATAAGGTCATGCGCAATGATCTGTGCCCCTGCCGTTGAGTGATCGACGCTGCCCTTCAGCGAAAGGTTTGGCTCCATCACCATGGAGGCATCGCTCGCAACTCTGCTAAGGTACCGCTGAAAGGCAGTGGAGTATTTGCCAAGATCGTGTGCAAGGCCGATGAGTGCGCCGACACGGGGCATGCCGGTCTTTGCTGCCAGCCGCGAAGTGATCGCAGAGACCCTGAAGAGGTGGTCCCTGAGAAGCTGTTCCTCTCCGGGGGGCCTCAAATGAGCGAGAAATGCATTGGCAGCCGGCATACGCATGAGCAATCCGTCTTGGCGCAAGCACATGGTTGTACGAGTTTTCAGGGAGTTTTGCCCGGAAAACCGTCATAGCCAAAGCATACATCAGGTCTCACCGCTGTCCGGCTAAACTCGGTGGAATTGGCCTAAGCTATTGCAGGACAATAACCTATACGGAATTTCTCTTGCCTGGATTTGAAATGTGCGCGGCTAGTTTGAAGCATGAGTGGGGTGGTCGACTTGAATCTGTCGGTGCCGTGACGCGATCTTGCTGAGTACACATTACGCACACAAAGTTTCGTTGCTCTCGTTGCAACTGCAACATAAAACGGGGTCGCCGAGGCACCAAGCGCCGATCTGGCGAATCAGTGGACACCACCTCGTGGTGCGTACCAAGTCCAATAGATAGTGGAACAAACGGACGGCTGATCCCAGCGTGCAGCAAGACGGAGCCAAGGCCGAGACCGACTTTCATTCAACCGGCAAGCTTCTGTTGTATCCACTCGTCGAGGACGGAGGCGCGGAAGCGCCAGACTTTGCCGATCTGCAAGGCGCGAATGTCCCCTCTCCGTGCCATCCTTTGGAGCGTCTTGGGATGGAGTAGCAAGATCGCTGCCGCCTGGCCCGAGTCGAGCAGTGGCTCTGGGAAAAATGCACCTGGCAATAGCGCCTGCAAGCGCGCCTTCGGAGGCTCAGCATCAGCAGCGGCGGCCGACTGAGTTTTCTCCGGAACGCACCGCACGGTTAATCTGTCTTCGCCC
>PLST01000099.1 GCA_003164255.1 Acidobacteriaceae bacterium
TTTGCCCGCGCCATCCAGCAGCCTGCCTTAGAGATTTGGCAGGGTGACCAAGCCAACGTCGTGCCGGCGCAGCAAGCTCTGTATCATCGTGCACGCTGCAACCAGGCCGCGCGCAGGGGCGAATACTCCTCGGCTATGGAGACTAATTGACAGGAAATAAGCACAACTCGGAGGGAAACAGCAACAGAGCCGGCGAACCCGCTCCCGGCCCTTACTGGAGACGGATGCATCTTCTGGATTGGCGCTGTTTTTATGGCCGCCGCGCTCGCCATCTACGTCTTGAGTGGCGACCTGGCGTGGATTCCAAATGGCCATCGGCAATCCGCGATGCCGGCGAGTGCTGCGAATTGAGTCTGGCCTTGCCTGCCGTATCAATCCGGCGATACTCAGGGGGGCAGAAAGATTGCACTCGCAAAAGCACCTTCTCAAAATTGAAGCTTTCGATGGTGAAAGATGGGCATGATGGATAAAACACATTTGTATCCTCTGCGGTTCGAGCCGATCTATCAGTATCGCTTGTGGGGCGGACGCCGCCTGGCCAGCTTGCTCTCAGCGCCGCTTCCCGGGGATGGGCCAATCGGCGAAGCGTGGGTGCTGAGCGACCGCACCGACCACCAAAGCCTGGTTGCGAATGGTCCGCTCAAAGGGCAGACGCTTGGCCAGGTGATGGAGCGGTTCCGAGATCAACTGATGGGCAAGCTGTCTTCGCGCTTCAGCCGTTTTCCACTCTTGCTCAAGTTTCTTGACGCACATGAGATGCTCTCAGTGCAAGTACATCCCAGTGATGACTCCCTTGACCTTATTCCAGCGGGCGATACGGCCAAGACCGAAGCGTGGGTTGTGATTGAAGCTGAGAAGGGGAGCCAAATTTATGCCGGCCTGAGGTCAGGCACAACCGCCTGCAGTCTGAGGGAATCGCTGAACGACGGAACCATTGCGGACCAGCTTGTGTGCATTACCCCGAAGCCGGGAGATGCAGTATTCATTCCTGCGGGGACAGTTCACACTCTGGGCAACGATGTTGTGGTTTTCGAGGCTCAGCAGAATAGCGATGTGACATTCAGGCTCTACGATTGGGGTCATATCGACGCGAAGACGAGGGAGCCGCGCCCCCTGCAGGTTGATGAGGCTTTTGCCTGCATAAAGTTCGGTGCGAGCGACAGTGGCCTGGTCGCGCCCCGCGTCGAAACTTCGACACCGGTCGAGCGCGAGAGACTCTTTGATTGCCATGCCTTCCTGTTGTGGCGATTGCTTGGACAAGACTTATTCACCGTTGGGGCCACGACAGAGCCGCGTGTACTCGTTTGTATTGAGGGATCAGGCAAGGTGACGCACGAAGGAATTCCATACGCAGTGGGGAAGGGAGATGTCTGGCTCTTGCCGGCAGAAGCTGGAGAGTGCGCATTTCAACCCCGCGGAGAGATAACCCTGCTGGAAATCGCGATCCCTTGATGGTGCAAGAGATTCATCTGAACAACAAGATCTCAGATTGGGAGACCAATGAAAAAGCTCATCGTGTTCGATTTGGACGGCACCCTCGCACCCAGCAAATCGTCTCTCGCTCCACAGACTGCGGGGCTGCTGCGTGACCTCCTGAGCATCATCAAAGTGGCAGTGATCTCCGGCGGCGCGTGGGCTCAGTTTGAAGAGCAGCTTCTTGCGGATCTTCCCCAAGACAGTCTGCTTGCGAATTTGTCTCTGCTGCCAACCTGTGGAACGAAGTTCTTTCAATACAGCGGAAAGTGGACGGAACTTTATTCAGAGGATCTGACGGCGGAACAAAAAAGGAAGATCATCGGCTCCCTTGATCAAGCGGCGGGAGAAGCGGGCTATCGCGCCAACAGGGTTTGGGGCGATGTGATTGAAGACCGGGGAAGTCAGGTGACATACTCTGCGTTGGGTCAGCAAGCGCCGCTCGCAGAAAAGGAAAAGTGGGATCCCGATTTTGCCAAGCGCAAGAAGATCACAGCGATCCTCGGGACGCTTATCCCCGAGTTTTCAATTCGCATGGGCGGTGCAACTTCAATCGATGTAACCAAGCCTGGCATTGACAAGGCCTATGGCATAGGAAAGCTGCGCGACACCCTCCACGTCTCATTGAAAGAGATGGTCTACATCGGCGACGCGTTGTTTCCAGGAGGGAATGACTACCCTGCGGAAGAGGCGGGTGTCGTGTCGATTCCTGTCAAAGGGCCTGACGATACCAACCTTGTCATCACAACGATCCTTGCTTGCCTGGGAGACAAATGAGCCTGACAGATGGAGCTAGCGGGCGAGGAGACTCGATGAGCGGCTTGAAGTTGCAACGCCTGGGCATGATCATGGAACCGGAACCCGGCAATCCACATGAAGTGGAAGGGGTTCTCAATCCAGGAGCAGTTCGCGGTCCTGATGGCGAACTGTATCTCTTCCCACGGTTGGTCGCGAAGGGAAATTATTCGCGGATCGGGCTAGCGCGGGTGCGGTTCAATCAAGCCGGCGATCCGGCGGGTGTAGAGAGGCTTGGCATCGCCCTCGAGCCCGAAGCCGACTATGAATTGCGGCCTGACGGCAGCGGTGGCTGTGAGGATCCTCGCGTTACGTTTGTGGCGCCTCTTCAACGATACCTAATGACTTACACGGCATGGTCGGCTCATGGCCCGCGGATTGCCCTGGCGGTATCTGAAGATATCTTCCACTGGAGACGCCTTGGACTCGTTACTTTTGCTTCTGCAGACGGCATTGAATTCGGAGACGTAGACGACAAGGATGCCAGCCTTTTTCCGGCTGTTATTCCCGATCCATCCGGTCAGCCGGAGCTGGCCTTGCTCCACCGCCCGCTCTTTCCAGGCACCCGTCCTGAGGAGACCGCATGTGATCCTGAAACCCGTGAAGTGGATATCGATCGAGAGAGCATCTGGATTTCCTACTGCCAAATGACACTTGACCGCAAGCCCTTTCACGCCGGCAAATTTACCTTTCATCATCGCCTGGCATCTCCAGTCGCGCCTTGGGAACGGCTCAAGATCGGTGGCGGAACTCCACCCATCCTGACGAAACACGGCTGGCTGATCGTTTACCACGGTGTCAGCGAAATCGAGCAGCCTGACTCAAACAAGCACATGCTGCGCTATTCGGCGGGGGTAATGATCTTTTCCAGAGAGCATCCGCTCATAATTAGCTACCGTTCGCCGCAACCGGTGTTGACGCCGATGCTTCCGCAGGAGCGGGATGGGACCGTTGACAATGTTGTTTTCCCCACAGGTATCGACCGGCGCGACGACCTTGGAACGCCAGATCGTTTCGACGTCTACTATGGGATGGCGGACAATCGGATTGGTGTGGCACGCCTTGATTTGCCGGAACAACTATCGGCTGGGGCTGTCGCAGATGCACCGGAGGCAAAAGTTTAAATCACTATCGTTGCCAGACAATCTGGCCCGCTTCGAGCGGCACGAGTGCATTGGGATGGTGGGGTACGATGCGCGCGGTGTAGTCGCTCGCCGGGCGCGTCGCTGACACCTGAGCTGAATAAGTGAATGAGCTTGGTGTATCTGGACTGGGTCCGGATGGGTTCATCACTTCGAAACGAGCGGACTCCTCTCGAGCGGAATCTTTGTACAGCTCAACTCGCACGTGACCCGGCGTAAGGGAACCGGGAGCAACCTCCACCTCGAAGAAATGCTGGCCATCGTGGGTGTTGATTCGAATGTTGACGAAATGCACCGTGCTCCAGTGCCGATCAAGGTCCTGCTTCCATTCGAGCAGGCTCGAGCCGACCGCGCCATCGTTCGCTGCACGATCGCGATAGCGCGACGCAGCGGACAGATAATGACTCTCGGTGTATTCGCGGATGGCGCGCGTTGCGGAAAACTCCGGCGTGAGCCGCGCCATGCTCTCACGGATGCGCCCCAGCCAGTTGGCTGGCATGCCGGATTCATCGCGTTCGTAGAACTCCGGAATCACTTCATCTTCCAGCAGACCATAAAGATTCTCTGCCTCCTGGGCATCCCATCCTGGGTCGTCGCCGTGTTCCTGGCCGTCCCCAATGGCCCAACCTACTTCGGGCGAATAGGCCTCCGCCCACCAGCCGTCCAACTCGGAAAGATTGAGCCCTCCATTGACAAGGACTTTCATGCCACTCGTTCCGCAGGCCTCCCACGGACGCCGAGGTGTATTGATCCAAAGATCGATCCCCTGGACCAGCTCCTGGGCCATCATCATGTCGTAGTCGTTGAGGAAGACCGCGCGATCTTTCACTTCGGGGCGCTTAATGAAATCCTTCCATTGCTTAATCAACTCTTGTCCGGGAAGATCCTGAGGATGAGCCTTTCCCGCGAGGATTAGCTGAACAGGGCATCGAGGATTCGAGAGCAAGCGCACCAGCCTCTCGGTATCGTGCAAAAGAAGGTTAGGGCGCTTATAAGTGGCAAAACGGCGCGCAAATCCCAGGGTCAGCACATTTTCATCGAAAATCCCTGCAGCATTCGATGGATCGGCGCCTTCCGCGGCCAGTTGGCAGTGGTACCGCTTCCGCATTCGTTCGATCAGGCCTTTTCGCCCTGCTGAGCGCAATTCCCATAGCTTCTGATTGGGGATTTGGCGGATGTCATCCTCGACTGGACGATCTCCGCGCCAACGCTTCTGACCGCAGGTCGAGGTCCACAACGCATCGGCTTCTACAGAATCCCAGGTGGGCACATGAATGCCGTTGGTTACGGACCCGATTGGGACTTCCTCTCTTGGCCAGCGGGGGAACAAGGTCTGGAAAATCTCTCTGCTCACTTGCCCATGGAGCTTGCTGACGCCATTGATCTGTCCACTGCCGCGGACCGCGAGATAGGCCA
>PLST01000135.1:0-1740 GCA_003164255.1 Acidobacteriaceae bacterium
ACGCCGCAGAAAATCTTTGCCCATCTGCTTACCAAAGGGCCGACACCGGAGCAGTTGGTTGCGTGGCTCTCAAACCCCGCGGAGATAGACCAGCGGGTGCGTGGGACGGAGATGGAGGCCATGATTGCCAAGGGAGCGCAGCAGCAGCGCAACGGTGTTCTTGCCTCGCTCGGACTGGTAGCGGATAGCCNNAGCCTTCGGATGCTGCCGACCAGGGAACAGGCGGGCAACAGAACATGGAGTGCTACCGAGTGGGCCGAGACCCGCGCCGGCTGGATCTTCATTACCTCAAGCGCCACCGAACGCGAGGCATTGCGCCCGCTGCACAGCCTTTGGATTGATCTTTTGGTGATGCGGCTTTTGACTGCTCCCCAGCAAAACCAGACACCCGTCTGGTTTGTGTTGGACGAACTGGCGAGCTTGCAGCGTCTGCCCCAACTGCATACCGCCATTACCGAGAACCGAAAAAGCAGGAATCCGCTTGTGCTTGGTTTCCAAGGAAAGGCGCAGCTTGAGGTGATCTACGGTCACCTGGCCGAAGTCATGCTGTCCCAGCCAGCAACCAAAATCTTTCTCAAGACGACGGAGCCGAAGGCTGCGGAGTGGGTCAGCAATGCGATTGGGAAGGTCGAAATCGAGCGCATGAAGGAAACGCACTTCGATGGCTCTCGGTCTGGCAGAAACTTCAGCGTTGATCGCCAGGTCGAACCGCTTGTGATGGATTCTGAGATCTCCGGTCTGGAGAATCGCCATGCCTTTCTCAAGCTGGGAAACAACGTGGCCCGCTTCCAATTTGACTACATGGACTTGCCGCTGACCACGCCAGGGTTCATTCCGCGCAGGGACGATGAGGATGAACTGCCCTTCGATCCGAAGACATTGGCACCGAGGAATTCTGGAAGCCAAGTGCTGGAAATTGACCTTGAGGCAGAGCCACCGATCGCGGCGGTGCTTGCTCGTCAATGTCCGGAAGAGGACGACGCCGAAGCCGAGCAGTTGCAGATTGAGGAGGCGGCCGAAGAGGAGCTTGTCCTGGTCCCAACCGCCCCCGGCGTCCCGGAAGATACCACCCAAGCCGATGGCGATCAAGCCCCCCAGTCCTCGTTCCCCTTTCAGCAATAGGAAGCCGATATGCTCACCATTTCCAAGCCCCTCAGCTCCGGCCAGGCCCAGACGTATCATGCAAAAGAATTCATGTCTGCCGAACAGAACTATTGGAAACAGGGCGATGCGATTCTCGGAGAATGGCAGGGCCGGATGGCCGGGAGCTATGGCCTAGCCGGGGCAATCGACTCACAGCATTTTGCGCGGCTGAGTGAAGGCCAGAACCCACATTCGGGCGAGCAACTGGTGCGCCATCGGACCGGGAAGGAGTACACGACGGCAGATGGAACTACCGTCAAGCCCGTTGAGCACCGCGCCGGTTGGGACGCTACGTTCTCAGCTCCCAAATCGGTTTCGCTCACCGCACTTGTCGGAGGAGACAACCGAGTTCGTACGGCTCACAGGGAGGCCGTGACTATCGCTCTCACGGAGTTGGAACGGTACACGCAAGCGCGGATCGGCGGCAACAATTCCGCCGAAACCACGGGCAAATTCATNNCATCGTTGCGAAGTTCGAGCATGACTCCGCTCGCCCAGTCGAAGGGTATGCCGCGCCGCAGCTTCACACCCATGCCGTGATCTTTAATATGACCGAGCGGGCAGATGGCTCCACTCGTGCGTTACAAGAGCGCGGCT
>PLST01000135.1:1749-4065 GCA_003164255.1 Acidobacteriaceae bacterium
GCAATCTCGGCTACCAGATCGAGGCAGGCAAGAGTGGCGCGCCCGACATCAAGGGATATACGCCTGAGTATCTTGAGGCTTCCAGCCCACGCCGCCGACAGATCGAGGAAGCCGTTGCAAAGAGCGGCTTCAGCGGGCCAGAGGCGGCTCAAATTGCTGCCCACAACACACGCGACAAAAAGGATATTCTCTCCTCTTCCGAGGTGCTCGCCGCGCACCGGAAGATTGCCAATGAGTTCGGTAATCAGGCCGCCCGCGTTGTCGCAGAGGCCGAGGCACGCGCCGAAACATTGCAGCAGAATCAGATGCCCGATTCGCGTGTACGGGCGCAGGAAGCTGTCTCGTTTGCAAAGGATCGAGGCTTCGAGCGTGAGGCCGTCACGGACGAACGCGAGATCATGCGCGACGCCCTGCGGCGCGGTATGGGAGACCTCACTTACAGTCAGGTGCGCGAGAACTTCAATCAGCGACACGTTACCGGCGAGTTTCAGACCGTGGAAGGCCAAAAGCACGAGACAGGACGGCAGTTTACCACTCGTGAAACGATTGCCGCAGAGCGGGAGACTGTCGGCCATATGCAACGCGGCCAGAATACCGTCGAGCCGATCATGCCGAAAGAGCAGGCGGCAAATCATGCGGCCACCCTCGAATTCCTTAATCCTGCACAGCGCAGAGCTATTGAGGAAGTGCTGACCAGCCAAGACCGAGTACATGGCCTACAGGGGCTCGCCGGAACCGGAAAAACCACCACGCTAGAAGCCATTCGGGAGGGCGCAGAGCAGGGCGGCTATGCGGTCGAGGGATTCGCCCCGACTAGCCGCGCCGCCGCCCAACTTCGAGATGCCGGCATCTCTGCCGAGACGTTGCAGAGCTTCCTTGTACGCGGAAGCCACGACGAGTTGAGAGGTGATCCAAGCAGCCGCCATCTATATATGGTGGATGAGTCCAGCCTTGCCAGCACCCGGCAGATGCAGGCGTTCATGGAGAAGATCGGCCCGCAAGATCGGGTACTCCTTATCGGAGACACGCGCCAGCATCAGAGCGTCGATGCGGGCAAGCCTTTCGAGCAGATGCAGCAGGCGGGAATGCAAACTTCGCAGCTTGACCNNAAAGACCCGGAGCTGCTTCGCGCGGTCGAACACCTGTCGAAGAACGAGACGGCAATCGGTTTGACGCTCTTGCAACAGCAGGGTCGCGTCACCGAGATACCGGAAAACGTCCAGCGCATTGAGGCCATCGCCAAGGACTATGTTGCCAGGCCTGAGAACACGCTAGTCGTCTCGCCCGACAATGCCAGCCGTCAGGAAATCAACAATGCAATCCGCAGTGAATTGCAGGCGTCTGGCGTCGTCTCCCAAGAGAATCACAGCATGAATGTGCTCACGCCGCGATCCGACATGACCACTGTTGACCGAAGCTGGGCGGCGCGATACCAGCCCGACGATGTTCTCCATTACACGCGGGGAAGCAAGGAGCATGGCATTGAAAAGGGCAGCTACGCAACCGTTGTCTCCGCCAACCACAAAGAGAACCAGATAACCGTCCAGAAGCCTGAAGGCCAGCAAGTCACCTATGACCCAAAGCGGCTCCAGGGCATCGCGGCTTATCGCGAGATTGACCGCGAGTTCGCACAGGGCGACCGCATCCAGTTCACTGCCAACAACCGCGAGCTGGCCGTCTCGAACCGCGATATGGGAACCATCGAACGGATAGACGCTAACCAAGTCAGCGTGAAAATGGACGGCGCGAAAGAGCGCACCATCGCTTTCGATCCTGCGCAAATGCGGCACTTCGATCANNTCAATACCCGCTTCGCCTACGTCTCTGTATCCCGCGCTTCCGAGGACGTGAGAATTTACACCAACGACGCCGCTGTCCTGAGTGAACGCCTCAGTACCGACGTGACGAAGACCTCAGCCGTGGAAATTCAAATGGCCCAGGTCGAACCAATCCACAGCCAGCAAACCCAGGCAAAGGAGCCACCGATGACCAACAGCAGAGAGCACTCCCAAGAGGAACTCCGCCGCCAGACGCTCACCGCAACGACGATTCAGACACCCGAAAGCCTCAGCACGACTGCCGACATCGAGCACCGGCACAATGCTCCAATCCGAACAGCCCTCCCAAATGAAGCGGCAGACTACCAGTGGAAGCGCGAGACCGGTGAGGTCCAGAGCTACCAACACACCCACGCTGGAACTTGGCTACACATCGACCCACACGGCCAGTTCTACGACCGGCAAGCGCAGCCGATCACGCGAGAAACTGCGCTTGAGCAAGCCGGTCAGGCGCCGGCTCACGCAATGGGCGACAACA
>PLST01000519.1:0-3220 GCA_003164255.1 Acidobacteriaceae bacterium
GCCCACGAAACCTACATGGACACGCCCTACTATGAGCAGCTGCAATACGTGGGCGACACCCGCATCCAGGCGCTCATCTCCTACGCCGTCGCCGGAGACGACCGCCTCGCCCGCCAGGCCCTCGCCGCCTTCGACGATTCGCGCTTCCCTGACGGCATCACCCGCAGCCGCTATCCCAGCTCGCTCGCGCAAACCATCCCCACCTTCTCGCTGCTCTGGATCGGCATGGTCCGCGATTACTGGCGCTACCGTCCCGATCCCGCCCCCGCCGTCGCTTCGCTTGAGGGAACGCGCACCGTCCTCGACTGGTTCGCCCGCTACGAGCAGCCCGACGGCCTCCTCCGGCAGCTTCCCTGGTGGAGCTTTGTTGACTGGGTTCCTTCCGGCGAAATCCCCACCTACGACTCGAACGGCGAGTCCTGCGCCACCACGCTTGAGTATCTGGGCGCCCTCGAGGATGCTCATGCGCTGGAGCAAGGCCTCGGCGATCCTGTGCGCGCCTCGCGCTACGAAACCCGGCTCGCCCATGTGCGCGCCGGCCTCGCCGCCAAATGCTGGAACGCCGCGCGCGGCATGATCGCCGATGCCCCCGATCAGAAAGGGTTCAGTCAGCAGTCCAGCATCCTCGGCGTGCTCTATGACGTCGTTCCCAAGGACCACCAGCAGGAAGTACTGCGCAAGGCCATGGCTATTGAGCCCGGCACCACACCCGATGGCGTCTTGAGCGCCTCCTACTACTTCCGCTTTTACCTCGCCCGCGCCCTTGAGCATGCCGGCTTGGCCGATGAGTATCTGAACTCCATCAAGCCATGGCGCGATCTGCTGGCGCTCCACTTCAGCACCTGGCCTGAGGTTCCCGGAGACACGCGCTCTGACTCGCATGCATGGACCGCGCATCCCATCTACGATCTGCTCACCATCGTTGCCGGCGTCGAACCGGCAAGCCCCGGATTCGCAACCGTGCGCGTCGCTCCACATATGGGTTCGCTGCCCTCCCTCACGGCTTCCTATCCGCATCCGCAGGGCCCCATCAACGTGCAGTACACCCGCACCCGCGACGGCCTGAAGGCAACTATCACTCTTCCCGGCACGCTCGCTGGAACCTTCGAGTGGAACGGCAAAGTCTGGCCCCTGAAGCCGGGCGTCAACACCATCGAGGCCCCGTAAAAATAGAAATGCCCACATCGATCCGCGCAGCCGTGAGGCGGCCCGCTTCCCGCCGCTCCACGCCACCCGCTCCCGATGAAACTTTCCCCCGGAGGATGCGTAACTCATAAATTGAGCAAAATCGATATATCAGAGGCTACTCAATCGTTTAACCTTTGAAGGAAAGGTCCTTTATCCTCCATGGCGAAAACCAAGAGGTCTGATCCTCCCGGACACGTCAATCTGCGCATGCTCGCCGAGCATCTCAAGCTCTCCCAGACCACGGTGTCCTTGGTCCTGAACGATTCGCCGTCGGCAAAGTCCATCCCGCCTGAGACGCGGCAGCGCGTCAAGGATGCCGCCGAAAAACTGAACTATCGCCCCAACTACTTTGCGCGCTCCCTCCGCCAGAGCCGCTCCATGAGTGTGGGCGTGCTGGCGCCCGACCTGAGCGAGGGCTACTTTACCCGCGTCATGAGCGGCGTTGTTGAAGAATTGAACGCGGCCCATTACTTCTACTTCACCGCCTGCCACGACTGGAAGCGGGAGATGATTGAAAAGTATCCGCGCATGCTTGTGGAGCGCGCCGTCGATGGTTTCCTGTTACTCAACACGCCAGTTGACCAGATCGACGTTCCCGTTCCGGTGGTCGCCATCTCCGCCCACAGCACGGCTCCCAACGTTACCAACATCGTTCTCGATCACCACAAGGCCGTCGAACAGGCGCTGCTCCATCTGCACCAGCTCGGCCACCGCCGCATCGCCTTCATGCGCGGGCCGCGCGCCATTCCCGATTCCGAATTTCGTTGGGAGGCGATCCAACAGGTGGCTCAGGAAATTGGCCTCAAGCTCGACGCCAACCTGGTCGTCCGTATTGACACGGCAGGATGGTCCATGAAGACCGGGCACCATCCGATGGCCCCCGAAATCGGCCACAAGCCCATGCAGGAGCTGCTCAAGAGAACGCGCGACTTCACCGCCGTCTTCTGCTTCAACGACATCTCCGCCATCGGCGCCATCCGCGCCCTNNGCTCACCACCGTCCGCCAGCCGCTGACTGAAATGGGCAAGCGCGGTGCGCAGGTGTTGCTTGAGCGCATTGCCAACCGTGAAAAAGAATTCGCCGCGGAGATCGTCGTGGAACCCGAACTGGTAGTGCGCGAGTCCACCGGGCCCGCCCCCACAAAAGGCTAGACAGTACTTCACGAGCAAGCCGCCTCAAGCCAGNNTGCGCATGCGCCTCGCCGCAGTAGTGCCGCGCTCCTGGCGCATCCGCGGTTTCCTTCGTCCACTTGTAAACTGTCAATTGCGCGCTGTTGCAATTCACCACAAGCCAGTGCATGGGCTTGTCGCTCTCCTCGCCGCAAATCTCACACCGGTAAACTGTGTCGATCAAGGCACGACCTCCAAATAGCTTCATCTACCATTGCCCAACTGTTCCGCCCGCTACTCCAGCATCTGCAGGTCCAGCGGCTCTTCAATCAGGCAATCCATGGTGCGGAATGCAGCAAGCGCCCGTTCCATCGCCGAGGATTTGCACGGCTCCACCGTCACCACGAACGGCAGCGCGTGCTGGGGATAGCCCGGCTTCTGCACAATAGCGCGAATGTTGATTTTTTCCTTGGCAAGCGCGGCCGTAATCTCCGCCACAATCCCGGGACGGTCATCCACCGTAAAGCGGATGTAGTGCGGAACTTCAAACTCCGCGCCCAGCGCCGCCGGGCTCGACGGAATCTCCACCCGCCGCGAGTCGTGCGCCAGCGCTAGCAGATCGCTCACCACCGCAACCGCCGTCGGATGCCCGCCCGCGCCGTGGCCCGAGAAAACCACGTCGCCGCCGTAGTGCCCCGTCAGAATCACCATGTTCTCCGTGCCCCGCGACCACGCCATCGGCGACCGCAGATCCACCAGCATCGGCCCAACCGTCGCCGCCACGCGCCCCTTCACCTGCTGTGCGCGCGCCACCTGCCGTATCGTGCAGCCCAGGTCCCGCGCATAGCTGAAGTCCACGGCCTTCACCGCGGTAATCGCCTTCGGGACAATCGTTTCAGGATCCACCACCACCCGCATCGCCA
>PLST01000519.1:3228-6470 GCA_003164255.1 Acidobacteriaceae bacterium
ATAAAGTTGCACGTGCCGTTCAAGATTCCTTCCATGCGCTCGATGCGATCGCCCGCCAATCCCTGCTCAAGCCCCGGGATCACGGGAATCCCGCCCGCAACTGCGGCGCCATATTTCAGGTGCCCGCCCTTGGCCGCGGCCAACCGTTCCAGTTCGATCCCGTGATACGCAATCAGCTTCTTGTTGGCGGTCACCACGCTCTTGCCCGCTTCCAGCGCCTTCCGAACCCAGCCGCCCGCCGGATCCAGTCCGCCAGCCAGTTCCACAATCACGTCAACGTCGGCCGCAAGCACGTCCTCGGCGCTCTCGCTCCACACCACGCTCGCGGGCACCCAGCCCACGCGCTTGCGCGCCACGCCGCGATTGAAGACGTGCGTCAGTTCCAGACCCTGCGGCTTTGACTCAATCAGAATCCGCGCTACCGAACTGCCCACCGTGCCAAAACCAAAAAGCGCAATGCGCAACGGCCGGCGAACCGGCGAAAGGTGCGACTGCTCCTGATGCTTGCGAGAACCTTGCGCTTCAGACACTTGTTTTTTCCTTTGAACAGCTGAAATTCCGAATCTCTACGATGATAAATGACCCTACGCAACCATCCTTGTGTTCATGTACCATCAAAACCAGATGCGCCGCGCGGCTTCCCTCATCCTGGTGCTTTTCTTTGGCTTCGGCCCTCTCGCTGGGCTGCTTCAATCCAGCGATGACGCGCGCCTGCCTGCCTGCTGCCGCCGTCACGGCATTCACCATTGCGCCATGGCCATGCAGATGGCCGCAATGCTGGCCCAGGAAGCTTCCGGCAAAACGCCTATCCTCACCGCGCCGATCACCTGCCCCATGTTTCCTGGCTTCCTTGCCGGGCCCTCCACTCCGGCACATGCGCTCGCCGCATCCGCACCTAGCCTTCCCGCACTTGTGGAACAATCACTCACCCCTGCGCCCGCTTCCGTCAGCCCGCTCACCGGTTCCCTCCGCGCCCGCCCCGCACGCGGCCCTCCCGCCTCCATCCAAATCTAGTGTCCTGACTCTGAAGTCCCGATCAAAACTGACTGTCATCCTGAGCGGAGATCGGCGCGTATTTTGCGCCAATCTTTATTGACTGTCATCCTGAGCACTTATATTGGCTGTCATCCTGAGCGGAGTTTGGCCGTTTTTTAGGCCAAACGGAGTCGAAGGACCTGCGGTTGTTTTTCGCTCATTTCAGCCAAAATACCGGGTGCCCCCGGTCTCGCCTTTGAGACCGGGGAATGATGCCTGCGCTTCCGCACCATCGAACAGGAGGTCCATTCATTCATGCGCAATCCTTTTTCTTTCCTTGCGGCAGCCTGCTTGCTCGCCGCTTCATTCCCCACGTTCGCCACGGTATTTGCCACGCTGCACGGCGTCGCGCACGATCCCACGCATCGTCCCATCGCAGGAGCTGAAGTCACACTCCAGGCCGCCGATTCCGACTTCGCGCTCCACGCTATCACCACCGCCCTCGGCGAATTTGAACTGCCGCAGGTGCCCATCGGTGTCTATCGCCTTACCGTCAATGCGCCCGGCTTCGCTGTTGCCACGCAAACGCTCACCGTTACATCTGGTACTAACCCCATCCTTCACATTCCGCTCTCCGTCGGCAGCGCCAGCGCGTCCGTCATCGTCGAGGGCGAGGCCAGCTCGGCCGACACGGCGACACCGAATACGCTGATTACCCGCGCCATGATCGAGCAGACTCCCGGCGCCGACAGAACCATCGGGATGGAGATGATCACCGACTACGTCCCCGGCGCCTACATGACCCACGACATGCTCCACATGCGCGGCGGGCACCAAACCAGCTGGCTCATCGACGGCGTGGCCATTCCCAACACAAAAATCGCGTCCAACGTCGGCCCGCAAATCGACCCCAAGGACATTGACTCGCTCGAGACGCAGCGCGGCAGCTACGGCTCCGATGTGGGCGACAGGACCTATGGCGTTTTTGACGTGCTGCCGCGCAATGGGTTCGAGCGCAATCGAGATGGCGAGCTGCTGGTGTCGGGCGGCAATCTCTCGACGGGCCAGGCGCAGCTCTCGCTGGGCGACCACACAGAGAAGACCGCATGGTATGCGAGCGCCAACGGCACACGCTCGAATTACGGACTTGCGACTCCGGTCAACGGCATCGATCACGATGCGACGAATTCGCAGAGCGGGTTCGTATCGCTCATTCGCAATCAGACAACCAAGGATCAATTGCGGCTGAACGCGCAGTACCGGCAGGATTTCTTTCAGATTCCGTTCGATCCGGATCCGAATGACTGGGAGCAGGCCAGCCAGTATTACGAGTCCTATGGCTTGCGCGACGGGCAGACCGAAAAGGACTCGTTTGCGATTGCCGAATGGGCGCACACCATTTCGCCGAAGGCGCTGTTCTCGATTGCGCCCTTCTATCACTTCAACGACGCTGACTACGACTCGCCCACGAGCGATTATCCGGTGGCGACTACGTGGCATCAGAAGTCGAATTATGTTGGCTTGCAGGCGGATGCGCGGTTTGACGCGGGTCCGAACAACTTTTCGGGCGGAGTGTACACATTCCACCAGACAGAGAGCGACCTGTTCGGACTCGTGATCAACGACCAGAGCTACGCGGCCAACAGCGTGCCAAACACGACGGCGAATTCGAGCGCCGAGCTGGCTGAAGTCTATTTTTCAGATCACCTGCACGTGGGACAGAACATCACCTTGCTGGGCGGAATGCGGGTTTCGTATTACCACGGCGGGTTTGTTGAGGGTGCGGCGTATCCACGCATCGGCGCGACGGTTCGGATTCCTAAGCTGAACTGGGTGCTGCGCGGGTTTTACGGTCACTTCTTCCAGCCGGCGCCGGTGGAGACGGTTTCCAGTGCATTTCTCAATTACGTGACCAGCCAATCGGGCGAGAACACCTTCGTTCCCCTGCCGTCGGAGCGCGACGAAGAACATCAATTCGGGATCGAGATCCCTTACCGTGGCTGGCTGCTCGATGTGGACACCTTCAAAAACCGCGTCAACAACTTCCTCGATCACTCCAACGTCGGCGAATCGAATATCTACTTCCCCATCGCCGTCGATGGAGCCCTGGTGCGCGCCTGGGAGATGACCCTCCGCTCGCCCAACCTGGCGCAGCTTGGCCAGTTTCATCTCACCTATTCAAACCAGATCGCCGAACAGCGCGGCAACATCATCGGCGGGGTTGCCTGCAGCGATCCGACCGACCCGGCATGCGACCTCGGGCCGAA
>PLST01000151.1:0-5060 GCA_003164255.1 Acidobacteriaceae bacterium
CTGTGAAACTGTGAAGAACAGGGGTCGGGGGTCAGGGATCAGAAAAGCTCGGGAAGAAGTCGGTTCTTTCCCACCCACTCTGCGATGAGACCGCAGAATGGATGGGGCACCCGGACCTTATTCCAGATGTTAGTCTGGTTTTCAAAACCGGAGGCGGGAACGATGGCGGAGAACAAGACCAAAGCAACGCAGGCAAGTGTCTCGGCGTTTCTTGATTCCCTCACCGATCAGGCCCAGCGCGCCGATGCCACAGCGCTCGTCAAGCTAATCGAAAGCGCCACCAAGGAGAAACCCAAGATGTGGGGGCCCTCCATCATCGGCTTCGGCAGCTATCACTACNNGATCCCTCTGATACTGTGCGCGCCAAACTCGGCAAGCACACCACCGGCAAGGGCTGCGTCTACATCAAAAAGCTCGCCGACGTTGACCAACAGGTGCTGAAGACAGTGATCGCAAACTGCGCGGCGGTCGCGCGAACCAAGAATCCGGCCTGACAACCGATGTGGCGCCAACAGGCTCGGGCGAAAGGTTCTGTGGCCGCCAACGTTGACCCCACGCAGAAAGACGATGAGCGCCATGCCGGAATTATGAACGAGAGAGGCGCGGAAAGTCCTGGCTCGTTTGAGGGGCTGCGGAAAAAAGGTTCTTGCGATTGAATGAGTGGAGCAGGGGCTAAAGCCCGGCGACTATTTTGCGGATTTTGCGGCACGAGTAAACTCGTGCCCTGATACAAACCAATTCGTAGATCGAGTTTTTCCACGGGATGTGCAGTTATGCTCTGACACAAAGGTCGAAGCTGGCTTTCTGCCATCCCCGGTTTCAAAGGCGAGACCGGGGGCACCCGGCAATTCATCGGTGATGAGGCCACGAAAATTGACGCTCTGGGAACCGATTGCTGTCCGCAAGATCATGCCGGCGAGTAGCCGTCAACCGCGCGAAACTTCGAAGAAATATCATTGACAAACCATAACCGTATGGTTATGGTTCATCTATGCCCGGTTCCGCCAATCACGTTTTCAAGGCCCTCGCCGATCCCACCCGCCGCGCAATCTTCGAACGGCTCACGCGCGGCGAGTTGACCGTGCACGCCTTGACCGAGCGCTCGGGCGTGTCGCAGCCCATGGTGTCGAAGCATCTGTCGGCACTGAAGCGCGCGCGCCTGGTGCGCAACCGGCGCAAGGGCCGCGAGACCCACTACCAGGCTCGCCCTGAGGCCCTGGCGCCGCTGGTGGAGTGGATGAGCGACTACGGCGCATTCTGGCAGAACCGGCTCGACAAGCTCGGCGAGCTACTCGAAAGGATGGAGAAATGACAACTGCAGAATCCCAATTGCGTTCCGTCATCGTGGAAAAGGAGTTCCCTCACCCGCCCGAGAAAGTGTGGCGCGCGCTCACCGATTCTTCTCTGATTGCGCAGTGGCTCATGCGCAATGACTTTGAGCCGGTCACCGGGCACGCCTTCACGCTGCGCGCCGATCCGGCGCCCAACTGGAACGGCATCATCGACTGCGAGGTCCTCGAAGTCGATCCATCGAAGACGCTCAGCTACACCTGGGGCACCATGGGCATGGGCAGTGTGGTCACCTTCACGCTGACGCCCACCGAAGCAGGCACCCACGTGCGCGTAGAGCAGGCGGGCTTTCGCCCCGATCAGGAGCAGAACTACCGCGGAGCCATGTACGGCTGGAAGAGCTTTATGGGCAAACTGGAAAACGTTGTGGCCGGCCTCGCGTAGAGGCGACCCGCAAAGAAGATTCAACCAAAGGAGACTCGACCATGAGATTCAATATGCGCGTGATCCTTCGCTGGACTCACATCATCGTGGCCATCCCCATCTACGGCTACCTCTACAGTCCGTTTGGCAAGCTTCCGTTGTATGCGCACCCCACGCGGTATGTATTCTTTCCCATCATGGTGCTGACGGGATTGCTGATGTGGAAGGGGCATTTGCTGCGCAAAGTCTTGATGCGCAGCCCGGCCCGACACCAGACTGCGTCCTAACGCCGGCCAGCCTCAAGCCCAGGTGAACGGATCGCGGTTGAAGAACCAGGAGGAAAGGAGCGGAGATGAAAGCGACACTCGAATTGAAAGATGCAGGCGCCGGCGCGAAGGGCGCCAGCGCGAAGATCGACAAGCGGATTGAAGCGCTGGGCGGCTGGAGAAGCGCAACGCTGGCAATGGTGCGCAGACTCATTCACGAGGCCGACCCGGCCATTGAAGAAGAGTGGAAGTGGGCCAAGGCCACCAATCCCGGCACGCCGGTCTGGTCGCATGACGGCATTGTGTGCACTGGCGAATCGTATAAGCAGGCCGTCAAGCTGACCTTTGCACGGGGAGCCTCGATTGCGGATCCGAAGAAGCTTTTCAATTCGAGTCTGGAAGGCAACGTGCGCCGCGCCATCGATCTGCGCGAAGGCGAGAAGCTGGACGAAACGGCGTTCAAGCAACTCATCCGCGTGGCTGTGGCCGCGAACACATCCGCGCGCGCAGCGAAGAAAAAGTAGGCCGAACCACGCGCGACATCAGTTCGCATTTCTCACACACTCCATAACAGTCCAGAATTCTGGATCAGGCGAGACATTTGAAGGCCGGAGTCCCTCAGGACAGCCGATCTGGACAGGCTGCTACGAAACTCGCCGGCTGGGGAGTTCTTTCGCCGCTCATCCGTAGCAGGGGCTGAAGCCCTCATTGATTTTGCATCGGTTTCGGCCCGGCTGAAGCCGTGCCCTTGTTACAAAACAGGGCTTAAGCGAGGTTTCGTGACAGCCTGTGGAGATCGGCGCTGCGATTTCACGCGGACTGTGAGAAGTGCGGGTCAGCGGGCTTTCGCCGTCTGCTGTGCCATTTTTGCCATCTCCCTGAACGTAGCTCTCAGCTCTGCCGGCTTGTGGATGACGATGCGACGTCCCATGCCGAGGAGCATGGCTGCAATGGGCCGCAGGCTGTCGCGGCCGCAGCGCAGGCGCGTTCCGCCCTGCTCACTCTCGGTGGCGACACGGTAGGGCGCAAAGGCGCGCTGGGCTTGCTCGACGGGCATGTCAATCCAAACGTCGATCTGGTAGCCGGACTGAATGAAAGGCATGCTTTGCTTGAGGTGAGCGTGCGGATCGAATTTCTTGGGACGCTGGAACGAGGCCGAGCGGATCTCAAGATTTTGAACGCGGTCGAGACGGAAGGTGCGCAGGGCCTTACGCAGAAGGCAGTAGCCAATGAGATACCAGCGCCCGTCGGTGTGGATGACGGCATAGGGATTGATCTCGCGGCGGGAGTTCTGCTCAGAATGCGATTGATAAGCAAAGCGCACGCGGCGGCACGCGCGAATGGCCGTGGCGGCGCGGATAACTGACTCTACTGACGTAGAGACAACCCACGGTCCCGGTTCCACAGCAACCACTTCTTCAACTGTGTTGATGCTCTCGCGGAGCGCCTCGGGCAACACGCGGCCCAGCTTGGCGAGTGCTCCTTCAGTGGCGGGCGCAAAGGCTGACAGGCCGATCTGGCGGAGGGCGCGCAGGCCGAGCGAAAGCGCAAAGGCTTCCTCATTGGTGATGAGCAGCGGCGGCAAACGGTAGCCGGGACGCAGTCGATACGAGCCTCCGACACCGCGCGAGGAATCGACGGGAATATTGAGATCCTTGAGTCGAACGATGTAGCGCTGCACGGTGCGCAGATCGACCTCAAGCCGCTCGGCCAACTCGGCGCCGGTGACATGGTCGCGGGCTTGCAGAATCTCAAGGACGGTGAGGACGCGCATGACGGGGTCATACATGACAATTTCATTATTTATCACAAATACGACAGAGGTTGTCGGGAATTACCCTTAGAGTCGAAATCGGCCCAAATGGGGCAGGAGGTAATACGAGATGGCGACCGAAACAATGCAGGTGAATATGCTGTCGGCGGAAGACTTGCTGAAGAACTGGCAGGGACACAGAAGGTTGACGCGCAAAACGATTGAGGCCTTCCCTGAAGACAAGCTGTTCGCGTTTTCAGTGGGCGGCATGCGGCCTTTTTCAGAGATGGCGATTGAGTTCATCAAGATGGCCGTCCCGATCGTGGACGGCGTGGCCACCGGCAAATGGGTGGAATTCGGAAACAGCGGGCCGAAGCTGGAGACCAAGGCGGAGATTTTGCGGGTTTGGGACGCTCAGACAGCGGAGCTCGACGAGAAGTTCTGGAAGATTCCGCCGCACCGCTTCAGCGCGGTGGACAAGGCCTTTGGGCAGTGGGAGATGTCGGGGCTGGCGATGATCCAGTACGCGATCGACAACGAGATTCACCATCGCGGGCAGGGATATGTGTATCTGCGCGCGCTGGGCATCGAGCCTCCGCATTTCTGGGAGCGCGACTGAGGCGGGTTACCAGGAGCGGGTGGAGGATGATGCTGCTCGCTTTGAACAAGATGAACGGGAGAGGAAGAAGTGGAGCTGACCTCGGGTCTGCTCCACTTGGTTTTTGTGTGGGTTATGCATGCGCCGCGATTGCGCGAACAGCCAGATCGTGCAGGCTAGTGTGGTGTTTCTCAAGTTCGTTAAATAATTCGATGATTCAAAGTGGTTGGAAAAACATCCCGCAGGGGCTAAACAGGCTGCGGAAAAAGGCGCCTTCGGTTGAGCTGAACCAGCAGGGGCTAAAGCCCGACGTTGATTCTGCGGCTTTTGCGGCACGAGTAAACTCGTGCCCTGATACAAACCACTTCACCGATGGAGTTTTTCCGCAACCTGTAAAGCCCATTCGCTTTGCGACCTTTACGGCACGACTGAAGTCGTGGCCTGACACTTAATCCGGCTTCGCGGGAGTTTTTCTCGGTCTTCGAGGTCGCGCCCTGACACAAAGCCGATGAACATTTTTTGGACGAACGTCGGAGACAGGACACTAGAAAAACAGAGTCCAGTTCGCAGCGAAATTGAGTGCATTTGGAACACGCGGCGTAACAGCCGGCCCATCGACGTAGCTTGCCCCCAGGCTCAGGTAGTTGCCGCGTGAAGCGCGCAGCGAGTAGCTGCCGGTGATCGTCGTCCCAGCCCGCCACACGGTCTTGCCTTCGGAGACGAGATTGTC
>PLST01000151.1:5080-6798 GCA_003164255.1 Acidobacteriaceae bacterium
GCTCACGGTTGGACTTGAGCAATTGATCATCCATTAGAACGTATGCGCAGTCATTGTGCGACTCCGGGCGGCCAGTTGCGACATTCTTGTAAGACGAAGTGTTGTACATGTAGCCGGCGCGAAACCACGCCTCGTGCGCATCGGCGCTTGCTGCGCGCTGGTAGCCCCCTTCATTGATCAGGAAGAGTTTGTCACCGTGCGGCAGGAACCGGAAGCCGGTGTGGTTTCGCGCAATTTCTGCCGGCCCGCCGTTTGGATCGAGACTCCGCTGCACGGCGGTCTTGATGTAGGTATTCTCAGGTCCGCGTATCCGAACGTTGAACGACGGAGCCGTCAGAGGAAAGTACGACATGCCAGCCTCGTAGGGCAATACGGCGTAAACGCCCTGTGCACCGGTCGCGGTCGATCCTCCAACAAAAAGACCAACGAAATTCATGTTGTTGGCGATGTAGCCCGCCTTCATCTCAACGCGATCGTCCCCGAACGCCTTGTAGAAATAGAGAGCCCACAACTGAACCGACTTTGGACCAGCGGGATTCCAGCTTGCCCAGTTCCACACCCCGCCCAAATAGAACTGCGCATGCTGTAAATGCAGTTGACGAAGATCGGCAGCGAGGATCGGCTGCACAAATGAAGTTTCGAAAGCGCGCTGACCGGCGTAAACCTGCTCATCCGCAGGCACTGGCTTGTTGAGCATGTTCTGCGTATATTCCATCCCCGTAATGACTCGAAAGGCGATGCCCTTGCTCAACAGTGTCTGGCGAAATCCAGAATTAATGTCGATGACGCTGTCAGAAAACGGCGGCATCGCGGCATCACCTCCGAGGTAATTCAGGTCCTCAATGGAACGCTCGGCAGGTCTTGGGGAATCAGGAAGGCCCTGGCCAGCATCCTTGTTTTGTGCGTTGCTCAATATGCCGGCAAACAGCAAGAGCGCAGTCGCGAGCATTCCCTTGATTCTTCGGACGTTCTTCTTTCCCATTTCCCCTGCACTCTCAGTTTTTCTCGCAGCGCTTCGGCACTTGGCCCTGCAACGTTTGTCTTAAGAAGGTCGAATTAAACATACACTGCACAGCGTGAGTGCACAAACAGGACAGCGTAGGCATTCAATCCTTACGGGGCGAATACCAGTTGGATATCTTCCGGCAAAGGCGAGGGACTTCATTGCTGGGCCAGGAATGGATCACGGAATCATAGAACCGGTAAGGCGTATACTGGCGTGTCTCTGAATTCTGAATAAAGACCGAAATGTGTGCGGGATTGCAGGAATTGAAGGCCGACCTGGAGACGGTGCGATGAGACGATTGATTTTTTTCGTGCTTTTGGCAAGCACGGCGCTTACAGCCGGGGCGGCAAAGCGCGGAACCGTCGCGCAACTGGATCAAGCGCTCACCGCGGCATATGCCGAGCACAAGGCGGATGCGGACATCGCGCGCCAAATCGGCAATATGGAATTATCTGAACGGCTCACCGAGCCTGCACTGATCCGGCTCAGCGCACATGTGGCCGCTGGCTCCAAAGCGGCGCTGGCTCTCGAATTGCTCGCCGATCAGTCGGCGTTTCTTGATCCGCCGGCCAGCGACTTGCCGGCTGCAGCCGCTCCCGACGGCGCCACGCAGCAGCGAATGCTCGCAGCGGCGCAACACTATGGGGCGCAAACCTTGCCGCGCCTGCCCAATTTTCTGGCCACCCGGACCATCAACCGATACGACGACAGC
>PLST01000230.1 GCA_003164255.1 Acidobacteriaceae bacterium
GTCCCGGCCTCCTTTTGCCGCCAATGCTTGATCAGAGTTGATTGCCAGGCGCAAACCTACGGCGCAACAATGTATCCACAGCAAATAAGCCAGGTCCCAGGATGAGAATGAGCAAGGCGGCGAACCAGTAGGTGTACGGAGTCGCGCCATAAAAATCGCCGGGATTGGAAAGAATGTGAGAAAAGTTGACGCGGTCATCCGGCACACTTAGATACGCCACGGTCATATTCACAAAAAGAACCAGCGAAACCAACCGCGAGCCAATGCCGAAGGCCAACAACAGTCCACCGCCGAATTCGATCGTCGCAACAGCCAGAGCGGTAGCTCCAGGCGCAGGCAGATTGAGGCTCGCGAAAAACTGTGCCACCCGGTCAAGATGCGTGAGCTTTCCCCATCCATCCTGAGCGAACTGCCAACCCCAGTAGAGGCGAATGGCGAGCAACAAAGGGCTTTGTAGGCTGGCAGCGATAGAAGCAAATCGGCTGTAGGCATCCGTTAGCAAACCAACCTTTTTGCTCATAGGTTTCATATGCTTTCTTCAACGAGAGATTCAAGATCCGGGGCGCAAATCCATCCCAGTTCTGCCCAGGTAGCGAACCACTCCCTGATCCGTTGTGCGCGGCGCGCCTCCGGTATCCGCGAATTAGCAAAGCCCTCGCCTATCGCGTCTGCCAGGCACGCTCCGTTGCGGATTGCAGCGAGGGTTTGAAATTCTTCGCGCTCGAGTCTGCGGTAGAACACTGCAAGATCAACCCGATGGGCGGCGACCCAGGTTGCGCGACGGCGCAACTTCGGTAGCTTTACGGGCGCGTCCCGCCCTTCCTCGCGCTTCACTCCGGCTTCGCTCGTTTGTTGTTTCTCGCGATCGTGCAAGGCAAGCACCAGTTCATCCGCGGGATAATCAAGGGCAATCAGGCGCAAGTGCGGTTGCAGACCGAGACGCGAATCGCCATCGAGCGTTGCAACCTGGTCCAGGGTCAGCGGCACACGCTCTGCGCCATCGAACGCTTCAACAAACGCCCACTCAATGCGCGCGACATCGAGCGCCAATCCGTGACGCCGGCTTGCGAAATTAGGATGTGCTGCCAGCCAATCCGTCAGCTTCGATCCAAGATTACGCATGGTGAACGAGCGGCTTGGATGTGCGCCCAGATAGGCGATCGACAGGGCCTCAAATGCCCGCGCCCCCACCACTGCACGCAGTGCGGGGAAATCTTCCTGGAGAGCTCCCAGAACGCGAAACCAGTACTGGCGGTTATAAATCTCGAGGCGCTCGAATGCGGAAAGCCTGCTGTTCGCGGCAATAAACGACTCCGCGACTGCCGTCATCGCACGTCCGTCTCCGGCTGTTTCGCGCATCTGCTCGTCGGCGGTCAACGGAAGCATCACAGCCGCGGCCATGGTCCGCTGCAATTCCTGCAGGTTCATCGCGCAGCTCCTGTCAGCTCGCCGGAATGACGATGCAGATACTTCTCCGCCTTCTTCGCCTCGGCATGAACTTCATCGAAGGTCGGAATATGATCATCCCACTCGAGCAATGTCGGCATCGGTCCGCAGCGCTCTATCGCACGCGCGTAGAGTTCCCATACCGGATCGATCACCGGGTGGTCATGCGTGTCGAGAATGTACTTCTCATATTTCGAGTGGCCTGCAATGTGAATCTGTGCCACTCGATGCGCCTGGACCGCATTTACGTATTCCATCGGATCGAACTCGTGATTCATCGATGAAACATAAATATTGTTCACGTCCAGCAGAATCCCGCAATCGGCCCGTTCCACCACTTCGTTCAGAAACTCCCATTCGGCCATCTCAGAGCCGGTGAAAGCCGCGTAGCTCGACACGTTTTCTACAGCTACGGGAATCTCAAGAAAATCCTGAACCATGCGCACCCGTTCAACTGTGCGCTCCACGGCCTCCCATGTGTATGGGAGCGGCAAAAGGTCGTGCGTATAGGCCCCATCAACTGAACCCCAGCACAGATGGTCGCTCAGCCATGGAGTTCCCGTTCGCCGCACAAGCTGCTTCAGCCTGCGCAAGTGTTCGGGGTCGGGAGCTGTCACGGAGCCAAAGTACATCGACACTCCGTGTTGCACCACGCGATATTGCTCCAGGATGCGGTCGAGCATGGCGAGCGGCCTGCCCGCATCGATCATGAAGTTTTCACTGATGATCTCGAACCAGTCCACGACCGGCTTGCGCGAAAAGATGTGCTGGTAATGCGGAATGCGGAGGCCGATTCCGACACCGTGATCCTGAAACGCATTGAAGCGATTTCCGGGCATAGAAGTGATCTTTCAAAAGATTTTTGTTCGGGGAATCAGATTCGATGGCGCGTGAGGTTTGCTGGGTTCCGATTCCCTCTCCGCGCCATCGCGTGGAGGAGGGCTCTAAACGAAGTCCGGCATCTTGGAGCCGTCGGTAGCGCAGCCGCCCTTGCCCTTGCAGCTGTTCTTTCCGGAGCAACCGTTGTCGCCAGACTTGCAGCCGCCATTGCCTTTGCAGCTGTTTTTGCCTTTACAGGAGTGTTTTTCAACGTCAGACAGCGAGCCACCAGAACGCAGACCGGCCTTGACGACCTTGGCCGAGTTGGTTTGGGTGCCATGGGTGGCCGCGTGGGCCGCAACGGAGGTTCCGCCGACCAGACCGGTGAGAGCCGCCGTGAGAAGCAATGCATTGAACTTGTTCTTCATCATTTTTTTGACCTCGTTTGGGGGGTTGAGGGCGGATAGGGGCCGCCGGTTGGGACATCGCGGGTTTGGGGAAGCTACCCGCGCTTTTTGTTTCACGCTCATTCAGAGTGAGCACCGCGAAGAAAGGTTACAGAGGTCTTTTCTTCCCGATCCGATCACTGTACAGGGAACGCGAGGACTAGGAAATCGGATTGGCGTCACTTGCCAGCTTGCGCTACCCTGATTCTGCCCGGATGAATCTGAGACGCGGTTGGGGGCCTGAGGGGAGCCGATTGGATCAGGGAAAAAGTGTGAAATTCTTGACAGCCTCAAGCCTTGTTCTGGCTTTGATGCAAAGTATCTGCACGGCGGTGCTCACCATTAGCGGACTGCGGCTGGCTATCGGACTGACGGCCCTTGCCCTGGCCGGGAGCGTCGCTGCGCCCATCCGCTGGTTTCACCAGGACGCCATCCGGATCCCCATGCTGGTGCTCGCAACAGTTGGGGCAGTTGCCGACCTGCTGATTCTGGCCTGGATGCGGCACTTGCGCAGGCAGCCTGCGGCCCAATGGCGGCGCCGCGAGCAAAGCAGCAAAGAAAAACGTTCCCAGCGTCTTCAGGTTGCCGTGGCCATCTTGACACTGCTTCTTGTGGGTTTGGAGACCTGGACACACAGCATCATCACGCGCCGCGCACACGCACATGCGGCCGTCCAGGCGCATCTGACCCGCGTAACATCTTCGGAAATCTGCGTCTTGACCTCAATGGCGATAGAATAGCTCAGTCTTTCCCTGGGAGGGTAGACGACCGATGAATTGGATGCGCCTTCTTGAAGTTACCGTTGCTGCCGGCATAGTTTCGACATTCAGCGACTATTTTCTGGCCGGTGACTGGCTTCATAAGCGCTTCGCCTATCAGGAAGTTTGGAGAACGCCAGCGAGAAATTGGGCGATGGCCCTCATAGCACCGCTTCCCTTCCTCACCAGTGGGGCGTTTGCCGTTCTCGCCTCAAGGCTGGATATTCATTCAATCCGCTCGGCAATGATTCTGGCCGCCGCTATTTGGGTCATTGGCCCG
>PLST01000536.1 GCA_003164255.1 Acidobacteriaceae bacterium
CAGCCAGGGGCAGACCGCCGACCGGGTGCTGACCCACGTCGACACGGAGCTGGGAGCGAAAGACCTGCTCAACAACCGCATGGCCTACGTTGCCATCTCGCGCGGCGCATACGACGCGCAAATGGACCGCTAACGCTGTCTCTCCACAGCGGCCCGAACAATCAGCGCAAGGATTTTCGGGCCTTCCCGCGTTGCGCATCCGCCCGTTGTTTTGCTTCCTCACGGGGTCGATGGTGATGCGATCTGATGACATCGAACAGAGTTCGAACAACTTCGGACAGTGTTCGAAGATGATCGAAGACTGTTCGCACCGCGTTCGAAAATCACTGGAACTGAAGTTGCTTCTCGATGGGTATCGTGCAATCCCATGCTGCCAGAATCACCGGCAAAGGAGGCTCCCATCCCCGACTCGGCTTCTGCCGTGTATTCGCCAGCATACCGTGAAGCTCAGTCCATTCTGAAGGCATCGGCGCCAGCCGCTCGTTCGCAACACAGTAAGCCCAAAGTGAATCAAAGGTCTCGATCTCCATCGTCATGCAAAGTTCCTTCGCCCGCATCGCTGGTTTCAGTTCGGGTTGCCCTCCACAGGGGTAGAACTCAGCCGAAATGCCAGAATATCCTGCGCACGGATTCTCAGTTCATCCGTTGGGGTGAGGCTGAGTGTGACTTGGGGCCAACGTTCATCAGGACGATCCCGGAGGAACGGCGATGCCTTGGCTACCATTCGGCCGGGATATGCGAACTGCATTCCGCATCCTTCGCCCTCCAGAAAAAAGATGGCGCCTGCTTCGATACGCTTGGTCTGCAAGAATCTTGGGAACGAACTCAGCAACTCAAGCATTACCGAGTCTGGGTCAATGCGGCCTCGTTCAGGTATCGTCGCAAACTCCAGATGCATCTGAGATTCAGGACCGCACTGCTTGAGACTGCATGTGAAATTCAGGGCTCCGAGAGAACAATAGGAAAAGTGAGCTGCGAGCACGGCTGTCGCATAGGCGTCGAGAGTCGAGAACCCGTAGGAGATAAACTCCGGCGGATTCTCAAAGCGGATCTGCCCCGCGTATTCTGGGAACTCGCGCGTCACAAACGAAGACCAGTCCAGACCAAGGAGAGAGGGTTCCATTTTCGGCTGGCAGCCACCTTCTTCCATCCACCGCTTGAACTCCGCGATCACGTGCTTCTGCGCCTCCGGCGAGAGTGCTGGCCAGCGCCTTTCTGACAAATTTGCAGGCTCTGGCTCAAACGTCACTGGGGCACTCCTTCCCCGCTGCCCGTAACTCGGCTGCTCCGTTCAGAATATGGCCAACCGCGCATGTGCGCTTGACCTGATAGAAACAGGCATCAGAAGTTGACATGGCGGAAGGCCCTCCGAAACCCCAGGTTTTCCGCCTCCGCGACGGAGCGGGTGTAGAACTCCCCCAGTGCGGGGACGATCTTGGTGCGGTCGTATTGCAGGTCGAAGGGCAAGTGGTAGATCCTCTCATTTGTGGCCTGGTTGATGTTGCATTTGATCATCGGGTAGGTCTTGTCGAGGAGGTAGTTCTCCCTAAACTTGATACCGAGCCACTTGGCCGCTCTTTGGGCGACGGGAGAGAGGGAGGCGGCGGTTACGAAGATCGCTTTGACATTAGCAGGGATGAGCGCCTGTTCCTGGTCCATGAGGTAGAGCTGGACGGTGCCGTAGAGTTGGAAGATGTGCTTCTCGTGGATGAGCTTCTCCGCGCCCCAGTTTTTTGCCTGAACGATAAGTACCTGGCCGTTTTTGCGGCAGATGAGGTCGCGGCCCATATCCTCGCGGCCTTGGACGATGCCGTGATATTCGACGTCCCACCCACTTGACTCGTAGTGCCAGCCGAGGAAACGCTCGTAGAACCTGCCGATCTCAGCATTATTCAGGTTCCTGCGCAGATAACGGTCGAGGGCCCGCTGGTTCCTTTCGCTGACGGGCAGATTGTTGAAGTCCTCAAGCGGGATGTATTTGCAGACTGGATCAACGGTTTCCAGAGCTTCCCGGTTCCTACCATCGGCGGTGAGGGGGATGGCTTCGTCGAGGATAACCTCTTCGTACTCTTCGAGAAAGGGGAAGTACTCCTTGTAGCTGGCCAACTGGTATTCAAGGAATTTCAGCCTCTCTTTGAAGGCTCGCCGCTCTAACCTGGCCTCAGCTATCAGTTCCGAGGCTCTGATTGCGGGGCGATTTCTGGTCTTTAACCACTTAGCGACTGCCTCGTCCTCGGCGCGGTCGGCCTCGGCGATGTAGCGGGCAAGCCATTTTCGGCCGCCCACAAAACTGGTTGAGAATGCTTGCCTCATTTCTTCCATGTCCGCGAGGCGCTTTTCGAGTTCGTCGCGTCTATGATCGAGTTTCCGATTTTCGGAAGCCAGCTTCTCCTCATTCGCGAGTCTCTCTTTCTCCAGTTCTCCTTTCAGTGCCTTGTTATATGCGTCTGCGATCGGTTGGTTCGCCTTGCCCGCGAACCAACCGTGAATCGAGACGAGCACGAATAACAACACTAAAATTCCTACGACAATCGGTCCCACTGCACCAACTCCCGAAATAGAATCTTGACTAAACTATAATCCGAGGTACGCAAACTGGCGGAGTCCTGGACAGCGCGGAGCGGCGGCAAGGAGCTGTTCATCGTAGCTCAAGAGGTGAAAGACGGGACGAACGCAGCAAGCTGATGACGCCATGGTTTGGGGCCTATTGCTGATCGATGCCAAACTCCAGGAGCGATTGGTCTCTCAGACGCGCCTTGCACTGACAATCATTGCGAAGTCTACTGGCGAACATCCAGGCCCATTGCCGCCAATTGCCTGATCGACTCCTTTGCCGAGACGTGATGGATGAAAATGCCGCCAGCATTTTCCCATAGCTCTCTGTACCGCAGATAATCATCGACAAGCACATCCCCCGGATTCATCATGTGGAGGCGCTTCTCCTTTGAAAGGCAGGTAATCATCTTGACGCCGGGAAAATGATGCGCGGCCCAGGCGAGTTTCTGCGGTTCCGACCACCCGCCCTCCGGGCATCCGGTCAGAATAATCGGGTTAAGGTGAGCCACGGCCTGGTAGAGGTCCATCGCATCTGGCAGGAGCGGAAGGTTGCGGTAGAAGTTGCCGCGTCCGATGATGCGGTTCCAGAATTCAGGAGTGCCGAGAAACTCTTCAGCCTCTCGGGATTCCTGCCCAAACAGTTCTCTGGCAGCGGTATCGAAGTCGGCCAGGACGCCGTCACAATCTATGAATAGTTGTTTCATCCCACAGAATAGCACTGCGGAATGTCTGCAAGCGAACCGGGAATCCTCATTTTGGGTGGGCTGGCGCAATGCCGGCGCGGCGCGTTACTCTTGCCGGCGATACTGGTTTAGCAAGGATGATAAGGCCAAGCGGTATTACAGCAAGGCTTGTTCCATGGGCGACCAGTTGGGATGTGACGATCTGAAGAAGATTCAGTAGCGGGATCAGGTGTGCGTAGACCTAAACTTGAAAGCTGAGCGGACCAAAGAAGGGATATCCAATGCGCATCTACATCCGAAGCATCAAAACGAACGAAGGCAATGATTTTCCAACTTTCGAATTCTGCAAACGAATCGAGGCTGCGATGCACTGGGATACGAGGGAACGTGCTGGGCACATGGTTTCCAGCGAGCGCGGTGGAATCACAGTCAAGGCACCTGATGGAACTGAAAGAACCGCTCACATCTCAGATTTTAAGATCGAGGAGCGGCCTCAAGGTGGATTCGCTATTTCCTGCGAAGATCCATTTTCGATTAACTAAGCACCGTTCTCAATTTTTATTCCATCGGGTGCCCCAGGTCTCGCCTTCGAGACCTGGGAGTTCCGCAGGACAGCCTGCCCTGAGTTTGCCGAATGGGCGTAGCCCTATCTCAAGCCTTTAAGCCCTTTTTCGATTTGGTCGGCGGCAGATAATTCTCGCCGGTCACGACCTTTCGACCGGTCTTGTTTTCAAGTTCGA
>PLST01000303.1 GCA_003164255.1 Acidobacteriaceae bacterium
GCCAGAAAGGGGCATCTGCGGTGGGTAGGGATGGGCAGCTCACGGATTGGCGGTTATCTGGGAGCTGGGCCTATAAGCTCGCATACCGGCTGCATTGGATCAGTTTCTGATCGACTTCCATTCGTTTCCCGGCATGATCCGTTTCATAAACTCGTCGAAGAGTGGAACAGTGAACGCGGTGTCTCCGTGGGTTGGGCTCCAAATCATGCCCTTCGTTATCAGACCCGCGCGAGTCGGGCCCAGGGATTGCACGGGTCGATCCAGCTCGTCGGCAATGTCCCCGGAGCGATGGGTCCCGGGTCCAAGGCCGGCCATCGCTCTGAGGTAATTCTTTTCGCTGGGAGTAAGACGATCGAATCGAACCCGGAAGAAACTCTCGTCAAGAGCGGCGATTGCCTCGTCCGAAGCGTTCAGTACGTCAAGCCGCTTGATGGGACTCTCCGATGCGATGTCCCACGTATGTTTGCCCCATTCCTGCAGGAAGTAAGGATACCCCTGCGTCTTCTCGATGATCAGATCGACTGCGTCCTCCAGGATTTCAGCCCCTTCATTCTCGGCGGGCCTGACGATGGCCTCTCTGGCGTCAGGAGGATCGAGCGGCCCGATCTTTGGAAAATCGAAAAACCGTTCTGCGTAGGATTTGGCCTTGCCCATCCGGCCCCGCAATTGGGGAAGGCCAGCGCCGACGATCGTGACGGGCAGTTGCTCCTGCGAACAGCGATGAAGGGCGGAAATGAGAGCGGCCATCTGTGGCTCCACAACATACTGAAGCTCGTCGATGAAAAGCACAACAGCGGTTCCCGCCGCTTTCCCCGCGATTCCGACTTGCTGGAGGAGCGCCGTTAGATCTCCCTCCAGATCGCCATTGTCTGCCAGGCCCGGTTCAGGTTCGTAATCCAGTCCGACCTCGATGTCGGCATAGGACACCTTCAGCTTGCCGGCAAATCCTGCCAGAGCTCGAAGTCCCCGAATCGCATAGTCCTTTGCGGCCTCTTTCTTGCTGAGGTGGAGTAGGGAAAGCCTGAGTGAAGGGGCGAGCAGCGCTGGAAGCGAGCGGTTCTCTGGCGCCTCAACGCGGACTGTGTTAATCCCCGCCGCCTCTGCGTCCCTTCTCATTTGGTCGAGGAGCACGGTTTTTCCCACGCCTCGGAGGCCGACCAGCATTACGCTTTTGGCTGGCCGGCCGTAGCGGAGTCTTTGGAGACGCACTGCCACATCCTGTCGGATAATGCCGCGGCCCGCCAGTTCGGGAGGAGGACTGCCGGCGCCAGGTGCATAGGGGTTGCGAATTGGATCCATGTATAGGGAGTTTAGCAAAGTTATGGATTTTCTGTAACTTTTATAACTTCCCTACACTTCGGCCTCCCAGCGACCCAATTCCAGTCCTGGCGCGTATCGAAAAGCCGAGGCTATCGAGACGCCTGAGGAGTACCGAGGTCACTTGCTCATCCCGGAAGTCGGCAAATCGCAAACTGCGCCTCGTATAATCCAGTAATCGTCCAGCAGACGACCTGCAGCATTCTGCCCGGTTGTACGCGAGCCGTGCAGCGCAAGCCGTCTTCTGCCGGTAGCCCCTTCCAGGTCCCCCCAAAGGAGGGATTATGCCAAGTCCCCACAAGTCCGGCGCCTCCGACAATTTTGTCGCCGCAGTCGCCTATTTCTCGCCCCTCCCGGCGTTCTTCTTTCTGGCCATCAGGCACTACAACAAAAGGCCCTACGTGCGATTCCACGCCTGGCAGTCTCTTGTATTCAGCGCTTTTGTCTTTCTGTTCAGCCTTGCCATGGGATTTCTGGTGCCGTACCTCAAGTTCCTGGGGCCGCGTGTACTCATGGTTCTGTTCTGTCTTGGATGTCTGGTGGTTTTCCTCGTATGGCTGTGGTGTGTAGTCGGTGCATTGCATGGCAAGCGGTGCAGGCTCCCGCTTATCGGGAACTGGGCCGACGAGCAGGCCTACCGGTAAGCGGCCGGTCGTTTCGTCACGAGCCGCCGCCTGGTTTCAACAGGACTGTCAGATTTGCGGACAGCAAAAACGCCGCCCGAAGGCGGCGTCTCTGTTTGAGCTGGCGAAAGTGTTACAGCGTGGATTCAATCTCAAAGCCCCAGGCCTCGAGCAAGGCCTCCGGGATATATTTGGAATTCTTATTGCGACGCGCCCATTCGCGCAGGCGGGTTGACCGGATGAACTGATCCGGGGGCAGTTTAAACTCCTTGGTGATCTGCTCGAAGGAGGTGACAGTGGGCACAACAGGGCCAATGGNNGGTTTGCCCCAATTCGGATTTCCACGACGCTTTGCCATCGATTTTTGTGTCCTTGAAAGGAGGTTTTATCGGTTCATCCTCGGACGGGGCTGGGGGATCAGTAGGACCCGAGGCACATTAATAACCATTTTACGGATATTTTGTTCAAAAATCAATAGGAAAGAGGTATCGGGGTGGGGTTTAAGCAAGGTGAGCTACTCAGCTCTGATATGATTCAAGTTATTGCATTTAAATATGTTACTTGAAGTTTGCTGGGCTGGATGGGAAACAGATTGCGGAATTTTATTGTAATCGATTGAAAGCGCGCCGGGGGGAGGGTCGCGGGAACCATGATGACAAGACACTGGATAGCACTTATGGCGGAACTTGCGCTGTTGGCTGGGGTTGCCCAGTGCCGAGGCGTCGAATTGACGGTAAGCCGGCAGGCCCTGGAGCGGACCCTGAAACAGCAGCTCTTCAGCGGTCCCGACGGCCGGTATTACCTGAAAGGAACCCCTCACTCGGCCTGCTTTATCGCGACCGAGGACCCGCACCTGAGTTTTGAACAGGGCCGGATCGTGGTGCGGGTGAAAACCGTGGCCCGGCTGGGAACGGCGGTGGGCGGAGCGTGCCTTGGAGTGAGCTTGACGCTGCCAGCCGAAGTTTCTCTGGCGCCGGACGCGGAAGGGGAGACGATTGGGTTCCGCGACGCGCAGCTTGACAAGATTTCGGACCGGAAAGAGATCAACTTTGTGCTGGCGCCGTTCCTGCGCGGGCAGTTGCCAAAAAGCATGAAGGTGAATGCGACTGAACTGCTGCGCAAGGCGCTGGAGGGCTCGACGGCTTCGTCGGGATACAAGGTGAGCCTGGACCGGCTGAAGATTCATTCGGTTCAGATTGAAGGCGACAAGCTGGTGGTGGACGCGGACGGGGATTTGAGCGTGGAGTGAGCGAAGCGGCTTTTAGCTACTGGCTGTTAGCTTCCAGCTCGGGCGTGCGGGAGCGGAATGCCACGCTCAAATGCACAGAACTCGATGCAGAACCAGCGCTGTTGCTTGCGGACCGAGCTCCGCTAACCCTGCCAACTCCGCTGTTTTTCGAGGTCAGACCACTGCTGTAAAATAGAGGCAGGAAAACCTAAAATCCGCAATGATAGAATTCTGAGGTTTGGAGAAGAGCATGCCTGAAGCATCGTGTGATATCGGCCTGATTGGCCTTGCCGTTATGGGACAGAATCTTGTCCTCAACATGAACGACCACGGATTCAAAGTGGCTGTGTTCAATCGCACCGTTTCAAAGGTGGACGATTTTATTGCCAACGAAGCCAAGGGGACCGAGGTGGTTGGGGCGCACTCCATTGCGGAGCTTGCCGGCCTGCTGAAGCGGCCGCGGCGCGTGATGCTGATGGTGAAGGCCGGCGATACTGTCGATCAGATGATCGACCACATCGTACCGAGCCTTGAAAAGGGCGACATCATTATTGATGGCGGAAACTCGCTGTTCACGGATTCGACGCGGCGCACCAAGGCTCTGGCTGAGAAGGGAATTCTGTTTATCGGCACGGGCGTTTCGGGCGGCGAAGAGGGCGCGCGGAATGGGCCGTCGATTATGCCGGGCGGCAATCCGGCGGCGTGGCCGCATGTGAAGCCGATCTTCCAGGCGATTGCCGCCAAGGTGGACGATGGCACGCCCTGCTGCGACTGGGTAGGCGAAGAGGGCGCCGGACACTTTGTGAAGATGGTGCACAACGGCATTGAGTACGGCGACATGCAACTGATCTGCGAGGCCTACGATCTGCTGAAGCGCGGGCTCGGACTGACGGCCGACGAGCTGCACACGGTGTTCGCGGAGTGGAACAAGGGCGAGCTGGACAGCTATCTTATCGACATTACGCAGCAGATTTTCGCGAAGAAGGATGAAGACGGCTCGCCGCTGGTGGATAAGATTCTGGACACCGCGGGACAAAAGGGCACGGGAAAATGGACGGTGATCAGCGCGCTCGACGAGGGACAGCCGGTGACGCTGATTGGAGAATCGGTGTTCGCGCGCTGCCTGTCGGCACTGAAAGATGAGCGCGTAGAGGCCGAGAAGGTACTGCGCGGACCGAAGTCGGCGGTGAGGGTCGGCGACCGCGCGAAGTTCATCGAGGACGTGCGGCGAGCGCTGTTCTGCTCCAAGATCATCAGCTACGCGCAGGGCTACATGCTGCTGCGGGCCGCGGGCAAGGAGTACGGCTGGAACCTGAACATGGGCGGCATCGCGCTGATGTGGC
>PLST01000516.1:0-1567 GCA_003164255.1 Acidobacteriaceae bacterium
CCCCTTTCTTCCTCTTCCTGCAACCCAAACTGCTTGAAGCGCAGCTCGTTCCCGTACTCGAGTATTCGTCTCTCGCTCGCTGGCGCTTTCCGTTTTCACCTCACGACCTGGGCCAGTATCCGTTGGCCAATGGGCAAGTGTACGGTGGAGGGGAAAAAACTGAAGAGGACCAGATGCCGGTGGAGGAGAGCGGCAACATGCTCATTCTCATCGACGCGCTGGCGCATGCTGAAGGGAATGCACAGCTTGCGGAGCGCTATTGGCCGGAGCTTACAAAGTGGGCAGAGTTCCTCAAAGACAAGGGTCTCGACCCGGAAAATCAGTTGAGTACCGACGACTTCGCCGGGCACCTTGCGCACAATGCCAATCTCTCCATCAAGGCCATTGAAGGGCTAGCAGCCTATGCTGCCCTGGCGCATCGGCTCAAACATGAAGATGTCGCCAGCGACTATAGCTCGACTGCAAAATCCATGGCCGCAAAATGGGTCACTATGGCCGCCGAAGGCGATCACTACAAGCTCGCCTTCAACAGTCCCGATACCTGGAGCCAGAAATACAACCTGGTGTGGGACCAGATTCTTGGCTTTAATCTCTTTCCGCAGAGCGTGCGCGAGACCGAGCTGGCCTATTACATGAAAAAGATCAACCGCTACGGACTGCCTCTCGATGTCCGCGCCGACTACACCAAGCTGGACTGGTCTGTCTGGACGGCGACGCTTGCCTCGGACCCAAAGCAGTTCAACGCGCTCATCGATCCCATCTATCAGTGGACCAACGAGACACCAGACCGCGTGCCTCTCTCCGATTGGTATGACACCAGGACTGGAAAGCAGAGCGGATTCCAGGCGCGCAGCGTGGTTGGCGGTGTTTTCATCAAAGCCCTGTCTGACCCTCAGCTCGCGGCAAAGTGGAACAAACTGAGCAGCACTCCGAGCTTCGGCCCTCAACCCTTTGATTGACCTGACCCTCGCCCAAATGGGCCAAGACAAGGATTGCTCAATCTCCTATTCTTGATTTGTCTCCTACAGATGGATCTAGTTTGACTTCGGGCGGCTGCCTCTCACCAGGGCAGCCGCCCTTTTCTTTCCTCCGTGGGAGGCTGCCTCAACTCGGGATTGGCTCATTGATTCGCTTGCATTACAACCCCTGCAACCATGAAAATTCCAGATGCCCGGTGAAACCCGGCAAGGCAGATAGGTTAACCATGAAAACGAGAATCAATTCTGGACTCATTTTCGCCCTGGCGCTCACGCTGGCCGGCGCCACATTCGCGATCGCGCAACAAACCGGGACGGGCAAAGCTTTTCCATCCCTCAGGCCAAAAGGCCCGTGCGACATCTACGCTGCCGCCGGCGACCCCTGCGTGGCCGCCCACAGCACCACGCGCGCTCTCTACGCCGCCTACAATGGCCCGCTCTACCAGGTCATGCGGCAGTCAGACGGCAGCAAGCTGAACATTGGCGTCGTCCAGCCGGTTGCGTCGTCGGACGCAGGCGGATACGCTAACGCCGCCGCTCAAGATGCCTTCTGCGCCAACACCTACTGCTGGATTACGACCATCTACGAC
>PLST01000516.1:1635-1820 GCA_003164255.1 Acidobacteriaceae bacterium
TGCTGTTTCGATTACGGCAACGCCGAGATCGATAGCCGCGACGACGACAACGGCACCATGGAGACCGCCTACTACGGCAACGCCACACCCTGGTTTCACGGCAATCCTCCGGGCCCGTGGGTTATGACCGACCAGGAGAACAATCTTGTCGGTTGCGTTAATAAGGATGGGTCAAAGCCTTGCAA
>PLST01000516.1:1825-3551 GCA_003164255.1 Acidobacteriaceae bacterium
GATCCGATGCGCAAGCAAGGGGCCATCCTGCTGGGAAACGGCGGCGACAACAGCAACGGATCGCAAGGCACCTTCTATGAAGGTGCCATGACGGCGGCAGGTACTTTCCCGACCGACGCCACAGACCAACTGATTCAGGCCAATGTCGTGGCTGCCGGATATGCCGCGCCGCGTCTCAGCCTTACGCCCGCGTCGGCAACGGCCGCTCCGCCGGGACTCCAGACCTTCTCGCCCGGCACCTCGCAGGACGTTACCGTAACGTTCACAAACTCCACGGAGTCGCCCGCAACGGGCGTCAAGTTGAGCCTTTCCGTGCCCGGCCCGCAGTGGTCCGCCGTCGTTTCAGGAAGCACCGCTCAATTGAAGATGTTCGACGATCCGGTCGCGCCGGGTGCGACCGTGAGCGCCGACTTCAAGGTCACCTCGGGGCCGGCGGCCTATAACGGCGACCTGGTTGCCCACCTCTCGTGGACCGGCCCCAAGGGCAAAACGCACTCGGAGTCCGCCGTCGAAAAAGTNNCTTACCGAGCACCCCTCCCAGCAGCCCATCGCCTCGGCGATCAAAATCCCGGCCGGGACCAAGCTCACGGCCCAGGGCTTCTACCTGCTCGGACTCTCCAACTCCGGGCTGGCGGTTCCAGCGCACAAGGGCGACACCACCCTCAACGTCAGGAGCACGACGGGCATGTCGGTTGGCGATACAGTCCGCATCGACACCGTCTCCGCCGTGGAGACCCGCAAAATCGCAAAGCTGGGAACGGCAGCCGGCACCAGTACGACACTTTGGCAGCCTGTCCCCGAGGGTCCCGTCATCACCATTCCCGCCGGCTCCTCGAATGTACCTGTCACCAGCACCTCTGGTTTCGCGGTCGGCGAGAAAATTGCTCTCGGCTATGGCGCCACCTATCCCGCCGTGGCCAAAACCCTCGAGCATTACGAGGTCGCCACCGTAACTGCGATCGGTAAACCCGGTACGCAAGCCTTCCTGGGAGCGGATGCGCCTGCCGGCTCCACCAACATACAGGTCACCTCAGTCGCCAATATTTCGGTTGGCGACCAGATCAGGCTCGACATCGACAGCGTCGGCCATGGCATTGAGACGGTGACGGTCAAGCACGTGGGAACGCAGGCCAGCCGGACCAATCTCACGGCAAACGCCGCAGTCGGCGCAACCAACATCAAGGTCCGCGGCGTGAACGGTTTCGCCGTGGGCGACAAGCTGACGATTGGCACTCCGGCGAATCATGAGCAGGCCACCATCACGGCAGTCGGCACTGGAGGCCCCATGGGCACAGGCTTGGACTTCACACCGGCCCTCGAGCAGGCGCACATCAGCACTGAGCTAGTCGTCGCTCCGGGAAGCGGCCTCGACCTGGCTGCGCCGCTCAAGTTCAGCCATGCGGCCAACCTTCCCTTTGCCGACCGAGGAACAGGAATCAGCTTCAAGCCGGCCACGGCTTTCGCTCATTCCAGCAACGAGCCCGTGCAGCCGTTAGGCACCGGCATCGCTCTCGACCGTCCGCTTGCCACCAGCCATGCCATCAACGCGGTTGTCAGTGACTCCGCGGCCTCGAATGCCGGCTATGAGGGAACTACCGCGCCCAACCAGTGGTTCGGTGGCCCCGTGTTCACCTCTGTCAGCGCCAGCAGTTTCACTCCCACACCACCCACGCTCACCGCCGGCAGCATGGTGCTGCGTGACGCGGCCGGCCTGGTGGTCGACAGC
>PLST01000184.1 GCA_003164255.1 Acidobacteriaceae bacterium
TGTCGGCCGGAGTCAGCTTCGCCGATGCCAACTTGATCCTCTTCGGCGCTAACGATCTCTCCGACGAAGCCGACGTGGCCGCCCGGCCCGAGCCCAAACGATCCAAGACTGCAGCCTTTGTCTCCGACTTTCGCGATCTCGCCGTCGGTGACTACGTCGTTCACACCGAGCACGGCATCGCTCAGTACCAGGGCCTCAAGGAAATTGTCCAGGATGGCCTCTCCGTCGAGTTCATGATCCTTGAGTTCGCCGAGCAGACCAAGTTGTATGTCCCGCTCACGCGCCTCGACCTCATCCAGAAATATCGCTCCACGGACGCCGGCCCTGCGCCTGAGCTCAGCAGGCTCGGCTCGCAGCAGTGGACCAAGACCAAGGCAAAAGTCCGCAAGGCCATGCAGGACATGGCCGGCGAATTGCTCAAGCTCTATGCTGAGCGAACCGCCGCCCAGGGAACTGCCTTCTCGAAAGACAACGACTTCCAGCATGAGTTTGAAGCCTCCTTCGATTACACCGAAACCGAAGACCAGTTATCGGCCATCAGGGCCATCAAGTTCGACATGGAGTCCACGCGCCCCATGGACCGTCTTCTCTGCGGCGATGTGGGCTACGGAAAAACTGAAGTCGCCATGCGCGCCGCATTCAAGGCCGTGCAGGATGGCAAACAGGTCGCAGTGCTCACGCCAACAACCGTCCTGAGCTTTCAGCATTTTGAGACCTTCAAGAAAAGGTTCGCCCAATTCCCCCTCAACATCGACATGATCTCGCGCTTCCGAACGGCCAAGGAGCAGAAGTCAATCGTCGAGCGCGTTGAAACCGGCAAGGTCGACATTCTCATCGGCACCCACCGCCTGCTATCCAAAGACATCAAGTTCCAGGACCTCGGCCTTCTCGTCGTCGATGAAGAACAGCGCTTCGGCGTCCGCCACAAGGAGCGGCTCAAGCAGATGCGCAAGGAGATTGACGTGCTCGCCATGAGCGCCACGCCCATTCCGCGCACCCTCCACATGTCGCTCGTCGGCTTGCGCGACATGAGCGTCATTGAAACTCCGCCCAAAGATCGCATGGCCATTCAAACTGTGGTCGCAAAATTCGATGAAAAGCTCGTCCGCTCCGCTGTTGAAATGGAGCTGGAGCGCGGCGGTCAGGTCTACTTCGTCCACAATCGCGTCGAATCCATTTACGAAATCGCCTCCCGCATTCAGGAGCTCGTCCCTTCCGCGCGCGTCGGCGTAGGCCATGGCCAGCTCAATGAAACTGAGCTCGAACGCGTGATGCTGGCTTTCATGCGCCATGAGTTTGATGTGCTCGTCGCCACCACCATCATTGAGAACGGCCTCGACATTCCCCTCGCAAATACAATCCTCATCAATCGCGCTGACCGTCACGGCCTCAGCGAGCTCTACCAGTTGCGCGGCCGCGTCGGCAGGTCCAACCGCCGCGCTTATGCCTATCTCCTCATTCCGCCGGAAAATGAACTCACTGAAATTGCGCGGAGAAGGCTCGCCGCGCTTAAGGAGTTCAGCGACCTTGGTGCTGGATTCAAAATTGCAGCCCTCGACCTGGAGCTCCGCGGTGCCGGCAACATGCTCGGCGGCGAGCAAAGCGGACACATTGAGGCGGTGGGCTTCGAGCTGTATACCTCCATGCTCGAGGCCGCCGTCAAGGAGATGAAGGGCGAAAGCGGTGAGGAGCGCCCTGCCACGCAACTCAACCTCGGTATTGCCCTCCGCATCGACGAGAGCTATGTGCCGGAAGAAAATCAGCGCCTCCGCCTCTACAAGAAGATTGCGGGTACGGCAAGCGACTCCGCCATCGACGAAGTGCGCGCCGAACTCGAAGACCGCTATGGTGCACCGCCCGATGCCACTGTCTACCTGCTTGAGGCCGCGCGTCTCCGCCTCGAGAGCGAGCGCCTTGGCATTGCCCAGGTCGATCGCAAGCGCTCAGAACTCCAGATTCGCTTTATGGAAAATGCCTCCGTCGATCCTGAGCATCTCATGCGTCTGGTTGCGCGAAATGCCAAACGTGGCGCGCAGTTCACGCCGCAGGGAATGTTGAAGTTCCCCCTCGCCGCTACCAGGCCCGATGAGATTCTCTTGGAGATTCACGAATTGCTTGAAAAACTGGCACCAACACCCGTAGGCGCATAACAGCCTGCAACAAAGAGGAATTATGAAATTAAAAATGTCCATCCTTGCCCTCGCGGTTGCCATCTCAGCCGCAGTCCCTGCTCTTGCCGCGGCTGAAGACTGGAAGCAGCAGTTCGCCAAAGCGACAGACGAATATTTCGAGCAGGTCGTCTTTCACTTCGGCCCCACTGGTGGCACCCTGACCGGATTCCACCAATACGATGCACAACTCGAGGATTACTCCCGCGCCACCATCGACGCGGAGATTGCGGCGCTCAAGCAAATCGAGTCCCGCATCCAGGCAATCCAACCCGGCAACGACGCCGCTGATTTTGTCCCTCGAAGCGATCGCGAGATCGTGCTCGCCAATATCCACTCCGAGCTTCTGGAATTGGAGACGATCCGCCCCTGGGAAAAGAACGCTGACACCTACTCCAGCACCTGCGCTAGTGCGGCCTTCGCCTTGATGGAACGTAAGTTCGCCTCACCTGACGACCGGCTCCGCTCCCTAATCGCCCGCGAAAAACAAATGCCTGCCCTGCTCGGCGAAGCGCGCGTCAATCTCAAAAACCCGCCGCGCATCTTCACTGAGATCGCCATCGAGCAGTTGCCCGGCATCGTCGACTTCTTTCAGCACGATGTCCCCTCGGCATTTGCCGATGTCCACGATCCCGCGCTGCGGGCCCAGTTCGCCCAATCGAACGCTGCCGTCATCGCCGCCCTCGGCAGTTATCTCGACTGGTTGAAATCAGATGTACTGCCCCGCTCCAACGGCGACTTCCGCATTGGCGCGCAAACCTTCCGCGATAAGTTGAAGTACGACGAGATGGTCGACATTCCCCTCGATAAGCTCCTCGAAATCGGCTGGGCCGACATGCACAAAAACCAGGAACATTTCAAGCAAGTGGCTCACGAGCTCGAACCGAACAAAACTCCCGCGGAAGTCCTTCAGGAACTCGGCGAAAACCACCCCGCTCCCGATCACCTTCTTGACGCGTTCCGCTCAACGTTTGCCGGCCTCACCAGTTTCATTCGAGCTCATCATATCGTCACCATTCCCTCCGAGGTACTTCCGACTCTCGAGGAGACTCCGCCCTTCATGCGTGCCACCACCACGGCCAGCATGGATACGCCAGGCCCATACGAGACCCACGCCACCGAAGCCTACTTCAACGTCACCCTGCCCGACGCCAAAATGACACCGGCTGAGGTGGACGGCTACATGCACGGATTCAACATCGGCACCATCGTCTCCAC
>PLST01000505.1:0-865 GCA_003164255.1 Acidobacteriaceae bacterium
ACGGCGGCGGTGTATTCAAAGCCCGTCATGGTCTCAGCGAAATAGGGAAAAGGAATGTGCGGGCGCTCGCCCTTGCCATAGTCGCAGATGACCAGCGATGCTTCATCGTTGAGCGCGAAGGTGCGCTGCACGTTGTCGTGCTGTTCAAGGCTGCGCTTGTAGTTGTAACGATAGACAGACCGGAGCGCGGCGCGGATGTTGACCGGTGATACCAAGGCTCCCAGTCCGCAGATGTCGGCCAGGTATTGTCCTACAAGCTGGTCCACCAGGCAGCCCGTCCCAAGCTGGTATTCCGGAGCGAGCGTATTCTCAGAACCCATGTCGCTGCGGAGGTTGTTGGCAATCTCGTCCCTGGCCCATCCGCGCACCTTTTGGATGTAGAACTCGCCATTGAACAGGTTGGCGTCGATCCAGCGGCTACCCTGCTCGAAGAGCTTCCTGTAGGTGTGTGCGGAGGACTCGTCCCCGGCGGCACGCGCCATCTCCTCGNNGTATTGTGTTGCACACCTTCCATCACGCCGTCGCGATTGGCATCCCACCCGCCCGGCACCCAGGCAAACTCAAGGGCCTTCTTCGCGCGAGGCCAGGTAGTCTGCAACAGTTCCTGGTCGCCGCTGATTTTCCAGTCCAGCCACGCATGAAGGATCTGTCCCATTTGGCCGTCCGCTGCAGCAAAGCCCCAGCGCGCCTTGCCGTCGGGCAGCGTCTGCCTGAAATGAATCGCCCCGGCATCGTCCATGGAGTAGCCGAGAGCGCTGCGCCGCAACGATCTCGCAAAGGAAGGGAAGAGGAACGCGGTAGCGGTTTCGTAGTTCCACACATGCGTGCAGTTGCCAAAGCAGCAGCCGCGCGTGTCGTCGCTGCC
>PLST01000505.1:926-3449 GCA_003164255.1 Acidobacteriaceae bacterium
CCCGGCGGGGCGCTCCATCCGCACCAGTCAGGCGTGCGATTTGGAAACCGCCAGCCGAGCAGGAACGGAAACAGCACGGACTTGCCAGGAGGAATCGAAGACTTCAGGCACAGCGTGCCCACGGTGTTGTGCGGCTCTGGCTGTGCACCCAAGTCGCCTGTGGCTGAAAACCGGTCCCAGAAGTGGAGCGGTGAATTCCACCAGCGCCCCAGGGGCCATCCCTGCCAGTGCGATACCTCGGTCCCCTCATGGGGCGTGGCCGCCAGAACAAAGTCGCCGGCCATTGGGTCGTCTGCGGCCAGGTTCGGATTACTCATCACCAGTGCCGCAAGGCGATCCTCGACGAGATACTCATTACGCCGCCCGTCGTCGGGCTTCTTGTCTGCGGCACCGCCATGGTCCTTTGCCGTTTTCACTGGATTGTCGATTGAAAACGCGATGCTCACATGAGCAGTGGAGGGTCCGGGATTGGTGACGCGATACCGGAGAATGGCCACCGGCAAACCGGAGTCGTCCGGCTCATGCGGGATGAAGGGAGAGAACGCATCCAGTTCAACTTTCACTGGCAGTGTGCTGTCGTCAAAATCGATATGCGCTAGCGGATACTCACCGGTGAACGTGGCCGATTGAAGCCTGCTGAGGCCCGGAACATTGTCAGAGCCCAGCCCGTCCTGCCCCTCATACGGGGGGAGAATGCGCGACTCCAGCACGCGCGCAACAGGCTTTCCGGTTCCCGTTTGCGCCCAGATGGACGGGAATGCGTAGGATGGGCGGTATCCCTTGTTCGGACGATTGAAGATTTCCCAGTTTACGAGTTGGCCGCGCCCACCTAGTCCGAGGCTGCCCGCGGCTACTCCACCCAGCGGAAACGAGATCATCCGCAATTGGTCTCCGCTAAATTTGCGCGGATAGCTCGCATCCGTTGCGACCGGACGCTGCGCCTGCTCGCTGTGAGGCTCGCTTGCCGAGGCGCGCCGTTGCACTGTCTCTGGTAGCGCGGCTGCACCTACCGCACCTGCAGCCTGCTTCAAAAAGTCCCGGCGATCCACTCTTATTTTCTCTGCCATTGCGAGCGTCCTTTTTTGAGACCGATTGTCGCTCGAATTGTATCGCCTGGGGTCAGCATCACGGAGCGGGCGGAGTCAGGATGCGCGCACGCGAGCTTGCAGAGCGCTTCCAGGAGCAGCAAGGCTTCATGCAATTGCAGATATTTCGGGATGCCAATGACTTCATCCGGCCCTTTGGCAGTTCTCTTTGAAGCTGTCTTCGTGATTCAAGCACAGCTGGTGTGGTGAGTCTGAAATTCGTTAAACAATTCGGCGGACCGAAGTGGTTCGAAAAACAGCCCCCAGGGGCTAAAGCCCATTCGTTTTGCGGCCTTTTCGGCACGACTGAAGTCGTGCCCTGACGCTTAATCCGGCTTCGCAGGAGTCTTCTCTTCCTTTGAAGTCGCGCCCTGACACAAACCCGCGAATTTTTCTTTAACGAACGTCAGACTCAGGGCACTCTATGTCGCAGTTCACGAACTGATCGACGGCCACGCTGGTTGGCTTGACCTGGAGCTGGCGGTTATCCGCCGGTAGCTTGGCCTTCGGGGAATGCAGCTTACTACTACGAGCGCCCGACGATGATGAAAAGCGCAAGCAGGAACATGGCTATGGTCGGCGAGGTGTGTTCGAGGCGGCGCGCTTGATGAATGGCGACAATGACCGCCAGCAGCGCAAGTCCAATTGCGCACAGCCGAACAAGGGCGTAGGGTTGCCAAAGATCGACTGGAATCAACAAGCCTATCGCTCCGAAGATCTCCAATAAAGCGATTGCGGCCGCGAGCCCATCCGGCATGCCAGCGCATCCGGCCCCCATTGGCGCCGGCGCCGCTGCTTTCTGCCTCCTAAAGACGAGTATTTTGCTGAATCCAGCAAACAGGAACGCGCCAGCCAGCAGTATCTGCACTATCCAAAGTAGGGTGTTCATTCCGTCGCCTGCCTCTCTTCAGTTCGCCAGGGATCCTGCTTCAAGAATCATGAATTTGGGCCGTAGCAAATCAAAACGAACACAAGAGATAAAAATTGCATGAGGTGAACGTCAAGGAAACCGTGATGCACCGCCCATGGGTGACCTCCCTGGAGCGCATGGGACCGCCAGGCATGGCCCGCCTGGCCAGAAGTACGGTAACACATATTCAAAAACGCGAATTGGGAAGTGGAAGACAAACCGCTCCTCCTGATTCCACACGTCACATCCCGGGAATCCGGGAAAGGACTTCAACCATTCCAGAGCATCGGGGCGACCGGTTTCCGCGGAGATACCGCTTCTTACAAAAACCGGTCGCAGCCAGTGCGAATGAGCGCAGAGTCGGGACTCGCGCTACTTGGTTGGAACGGTGTTGATGGTTTTGAGGATGCGGGAGATGATCTGGTAGGGATCGCCTTCGGAGTTGGGTCGGCGATCTTCCAGGTAGCCTTTGTAGCCGTTCTTGATGAAGTTGACAGGGAGGCGGACGGACGCGCCGCGATCGGACAG
>PLST01000505.1:3462-14001 GCA_003164255.1 Acidobacteriaceae bacterium
TGCTTGGTGGAGAAGTTGGTGTGCATGCCGGAGCCGTTCCAGTCGCCCTTGATGGGCTTGCAGTAGAGAACAAGATCCACCTCGTACTTCTCGCACAGACGCATCATCAGGTAGCGAGCCATCCAGGTGTCATCCGAGGCCTTCTTCGAGCCCTTGGCGAAGATCTGAAACTCCCACTGGCCCTTGGCTACTTCAGCATTGATGCCTTCGTGATTGATGCCGGCGTAAAGACAGAGCTCAAGGTGCTCATCAACAATCTGACGAGCAATGCTGCCCATGTACTTGTAGCCGACGCCGCAGTAATAGGGACCTTGTGGCGTGGTGGGGTGGCCATCCTTCGGGAAGCCGAGCGGACGTCCATCCTTGTAGAGGAAGTACTCCTGCTCGAGGCCAACCCAGAAGTCCGGATCGTCTTCGATGGTGGCGCGGTAGTTGGTCGAGTGGGGCGTGCCGTCCGGGTGCATCACTTCGCAAAGAACCAGGTAACCGTCCTTGCGGGCGCCGTCAGGATAGAGGGCCACAGGCTTCAGAATGCAGTCTGACTTGCTTCCCTCGGCCTGCATGGTGGAGCTGCCGTCAAAGCCCCAAAGGGGCAAGTCGGCAAGGGTTGGCGGCTTCTCAAAAGACTTGAGTTGAGTCTTTCCACGAAGCTCAGGAATCGGCTTTTTGCCGTCAAGCCAGATGTATTCAAGTTTGTATTTNNTCTCCTTTTGACGTGATGAACCTGGAGCTACTCAAAGTAATCCTAGAACCGGGGTCATAAAGAACCCGTTAAGATTTGCGGCTCAAGGGTGAGGGACGGATGCGATCAGTGGTGACGCGAGAACAGCACCATGATCAGCAGGATGACCACAGGAATCATGGCCAAAGCACCATAGTAAAATATCTTGCGCGCGAGCTGCGATTTTCTCTTTTGCCAGTGGGTCAACTCGTCCCGGTCCTGCACGCCGACGAGGTCAAGGTGCTCAAGGTCGTGCTCGAAGTCATGGGCTTTCGGGTAGCGATTTTTGGGATCGCGCTCGAGGGCGCGATAGAGGACTTCCTGAAGCTGGGGCGAGACGGATGGGTCGGCAACGCTGGGCGGCATGGGGTGGTTCAGGAGCCGGTCATTCATGGCAGCCAGGGGAGTGGGGCCCGTGAACGGCAGTTTTCCGGTAAGCATCTCATAGAGGATGACGCCCATGGAATACGTGTCGGACCGGCCGTCGCCGCGCTTGCCTTTTACCTGCTCGGGCGAGATGTAATTCGGGGTGCCGAGCGTGGCGGTAAAGTTGGCATAGGTGAGACGCCGCGCAGCCGAATCACTGGCAATGCCGAAGTCGATGAGTTTGATGTTGTCGTTTTCATCGACCATGATGTTTTCCGGTTTCAGGTCGCGGTGGACCACTCCGTTTGCATGGATGTAATCCAGGGCATCGAGCACGCCGATGGCGATGCGGATGGCGCGTTCTTTTGGCAGACGGCCTTCATCCATGATGTTGCGCAGGAGCCTGCCTTCACACCACTCCATGACCATGTAAATGCGGGAGCGCTTTTCACCGCCGAAGACGCGCATGACCTTGGGGTGGTTGAGCTTTTCACCGATGCCTGCCTCGCGCTGAAAGCGATCGAAGAGGATGGGGTCAGCTTCCATATCAGGGTGGGGAATCTTGAGTGCGACAGTGCGGTTGTCGCGCAGGTCAGTGGCGCGAAAGATTGAAGCCATGCCACTGCGAGCGATAGGGGCATCGATCCTGTAGGAATCAATCTGCGCCCCTGCCTCGACCGTATCTAAAATCCCCATACTCGGAACCACTCCAATGAAAGCTTTTTTTCTACTGTATCGGGTGAGGGCCTGAAAACGGCAAGGAATCCGAAAAATCCAGGGCAAGTTTACGAAGAAGGGAGCCTGTAGGGTCGGCCCCGATACATGCCCACCTGCTCAACCGAGCGGGCGCGAATGACCTGGGCGGTGGTGTTGTCGTTGCCGTCGATCTCCACGGCGCGCGCCACAAGCTCGCGGGCGATTTCGTCCATGGGTTTCTTCTGCGAGACGATTTCAGCGATCATGGGCTCTGTCATTTCGTCGTGCAGGCCATCGGTACAGAGCACGAGCACGTCGCCAGCCTGGAGGGTGAGGGCAGTTGTGTCAGGCGAGACGAACATTTCAGGGCCGAGGGAGCGAATGAGGACATGGCGCGCATCGGAGGTGGCGATTTCGTCTGCGGAGATGAGACCCATTTTGCGCTGCTCGTTGACGAGTGTGTGGTCCTCGGTGATCTGCGTTGCCTTTCCGTTGCGCACCAGGTAACAGCGCGAGTCGCCCACGTGGGAGATAACGGCCTGGTCGTAGCGGAGCGCGCAGGCAACCAGGGTGGTGGCCATTTTTTTGCCGCGATATTGGGGATCGAGTGTGCAATCGTGAACCGCCGCATTGGCGTGCTGAATAAGCCTGGGCAGAAGGCTGATCAGCATGGTTCCTTCCGGGGCCCTGGCGAACTCATCGGTCATGACCGAGATGGCTTTTGCCGAGGCAATCTCACCCAGGTCCAGACCGCCTACTCCATCCGCGACCGCAAACAGGTATCCGTGCGAACGGACCTGGTAGCGCGAAGCAGGGATAAACGATCCCATCGAGTCTTCGTTGTTGGTTCGAACCTTGCCGAAATCGCTTGCCTGACCAAACTGAACATCCAACATGGGCCCGTCGCCTCAAGTTATTTTCCCATCCCGAGCGGGGAAGTGTCTTACGAAGGTTTATGGGACCGACGGGTGAGAGTGGCGGGAGCTGTGGATGGCAAGCCGGCAAGACCCAGCCCGACCAGTTACGCAGATTCAATGAAGCGGTACCCAATGTGCGATTCCGTCAGGAGGTATTTCGGATTGGCGGGATCGTCCTCGATCTTCATACGGATTTGTCTAACCATGGTGCGCAGATATTCAAGCTCACTTCCATATTCCGGTCCCCAAACCGACCTTAGAAGCTTGGCGTGTGGAACAGGCTTGCCGGCATTCGTCATCAGATACTGGAGCAGACCAAACTGCTTTGGAGTCAGGTGGACCTGCTGCCCATCCTTTTGCACGATGTGCCTTCCGGGGTCCAGTTGCACGTCGCCAACCATGATCGCGACAGGCCCAGGCTGCTGGTCTGAGGTCTTGCCGCGCCGCACAGCAACACGCAATCGCGCCGTGAGCTCGCCCAGATGAAACGGCTTGGTGATGTAGTCGTCGGCACCGGCATCGAAAGCTTCGACTTTGCGCTCATCGAGACCCTGCACGGTGAGCATCACGATGGGAAGACCTGGAGAGGCTTTTCGCATGATGCGGCATACGTCGACGCCGCCAATTCCCGGCATGTTAATGTCGAGCAACACTGCATCGAACTGCGTTGTGCGCACCAACGCGAGCGCCTCCTCGCCTCTGCATGCCTCGACGATCGTAAAGCCGAGGCTTGAAAGAATGGTCCGCAAAGACAGCCGGATCGATCGTTCGTCATCCACAATCATCACTGTTCCCTGATGGGAGTTCATGCTGGTCTCCTTCCGTCCTGGGGAAGCGAGAGAAAGAAGGTTGTTCCTTCATCCGCATCGCTAATGACCCACACGTGGCCCCGGTGTGCATCGGCAGCCATTTTTACTGTTGATAAGCCGATGCCGGTACCGGCAACAGCTTGCTTCGAGCCCTCGCTGCGATAAAACCGCTGAAAGATCCGTTCTCTGTCCGAGATAGGAATCACCGGCCCGTGGTTATGCACGGAGATGAGAACTTCAGAGTGGCTTTCCCGAGCTTCGACCTTGATCGCAGTTCCCTTGAAGGAGTACTTGACCGCATTGTCAAGAAACTGCGTCAAGGCCATTGAAAGCAGATCGCCATCTCCTCGCATGGAGAGATCGGGGTCCGGGACGGCCACCTCTACCTTGTGACCTTCAAGGTGTCCGGACTGCTTCTGCAAAGTTTTTGAGACCAGATCGGCGACCACGATTTCATCCCTTACCACGTTCACATCTTCTGCATCGAGCTTTGCCGTCTGCAGGAGGCGAGTGGAGAGTTGACCGAGTTCGCTGGTTTCCGCTTCAACCAGCGAAACCAGTTCCTTCTGCGCGGAGTTGAGCGGGCCGACCTCGTTCAAACCAGCATTCGCAGTTTGGATTGCGGTGAGAGGCGTCTTGAACGCGTGCGCCAGTGAATCAAGCACGGCCGCGCGAAGCCGTTCGGTTTGATGAGCTGCTTCAATGCGATTCTCTTTTTCGAAGGAGACAGATCTGTCGAGAGCTATCGCCGTCAGGGAGGCCAGCGCATCGGTCACCAGCGGATCGATTTCGCCGCGAATAGCTAGTGCTCCAATCGTGACACCGCCGATTCTCAACTGTCTCCTTGACGTCCGAGTCACCGGGTCAAAGCCTTCGGTGTGCGAAAGGAGGCACTCCTTTGCCAGATCTGTCTCACCTTCAGCCCATACCCCTGCCCGGTCGCATTTTGCTGAGTTGGCGTCGAAGAGCGCAACGGCTTCGACAGCAAAGACCTGGTAAATCAGCAGCGTCAATTGCGGTCCCGGTGGTTGGTGCAGGTTGATCAGCAGCGTGCTGCGGCTCAACTCATACAACTGCTCCATTGAGGTGCGGTGCAGCGTGGCTTCGCGCGTGCTTCGCTGCTCCCGCGAAGAAACCCGGCTGACCACGAGGGCGCTGAGTTCGAATGCGCCCAGCGCAACCCAGTCGCGCGGATCGCTAATCGTGAACGTCAGAAGCGGCTGATAGAAAAAGTAATCGAGACAGGCACAGGCCAACATCGAAACGATTGTCGCCTGCCAGAATCCGCAAAGAATCGCTACCGACACCGCGTCGAGCAGCAGGAGAAACCCAACCGGCGCCGAGTCGAAGTGGAGCACATACCCTGTAAAGGTGATGAGGCCAACAACCCAGCAGCCCGCCAGACTCTCACCCAGAAAGCGCATGAGTTTGGGCCGGTTTTGTACTCCGAGGATGTCTGAAATCTTCATAGTGCACAGGAATCGCGGGTACCGGCGCAGGGCCTTTTATAAAGCGTATCCAGAGTTTCATCAGGAACCCATAAATGGTTCACAAAGAAAGTGGTGGGACAGTTCATCACCTGGCGAACACTATCCGGCCCAGTTTCGTGAGGATGATCGCATCGCCTTACCTTGATTCCGATTGCGGTATGCCCCGCGACAGTTGTTCATCATGGGTTGCCCTCTGGCCCATATGCTGGGCTTCGCAGGTAACGCATTCGACCCGGTTGCGAGAGGAGTGGACCGGGCGGGGATATTTCTGAACTATCTCAGTTGTGACCTGTCTGCGCCGCTCCGATGTTAGCCTCCTATCCTCTAAATCAGTATCAAATTGCCGACATGAGGGAGACATAAGAGAATGCCGTAGATCCGTAACTATAAGGCGGTAATTTATAGGTTCCTTATAACTTTCGATAGTTGCCTCTTTCATTAGGTTGTGAAAATAGTCGCTTTGCCGCATCCGGAGAATAGGTCTTTCTATAAGTATGACTGGAGCCTGAGCGAAGAAGGACGCGAGAGCTAAGATGTCCCGCGCGCTTCCTTCACAAAGCCGAGAAACCTTCGCGCTAATTCATGGATCCGGTGTTCCTCGTGGCGGCGGATGGCCTCCTTGGGCAGTAGTTCGGAGCCAACGCCTAACGCCGTTGCTCCGGCGAGAATATAGCCACTCGCGGTCTGCTGGTTGACACCGCCTGCGGCGATCAATTTGACCTGTGGCAAAGGCAGCTTTAATGACCTAATGTAGAGATCGCCGCCCAGAGCCGCAGTTGGATAGATCTTGACGTAATCCGCTCCGGCCTTCCACGCAGCTATGACCTCCGTGGGAGTCAGTGCACCAGGGATGACAACCACACCCCTTCGATGTGCGGCTCCAATCACCTCCATAACCAGGCCCGTACTAGTGATGAATCGGGCTCCAGCGTCGAGGCAACGTTCCGCTGTTTCCGTGTCAAGCACGGTGCCGGCACCCACGACCATATCGGGGAACTTCTGTGCGAGCTCAGCGATTACATTGGTCGCGCCGGGAACCGTCATGGTGATTTCCGCGATTGGAATACCAGCAGCATAAAGCGTCTGGGCAGCGTAGAGCGCCTGATCAGCGGAGCTGATGCGTATGCCGGGGAAAATCCCGATCTCCTCGATACTGGTCATGACTTCTTCCCGTGTCATAGGGCGAATCCGTCCTTTACTTGGTTCGAGTAACGTGCAATCTACGCCGAGGGCATGAGCGGGCGCACAATGGCTGGAGATGAACCTCTACTGGATGGCCTCGTTTCCAACGGCTAAATTGAGTTGAGCCACGGCGGTCAAATAGGACCCCAGCAGCTGCGCGTAAGCGAGCTGGACCTGCCGATAGTCGCTTTGCGCATTGAGGAAATCCATCAGCGACGCGCCTCCGTGCTGGTAAGCAAAGGTCACCGTGTCGCGCACGCGCAGGGCCTGATCGTTGTATTTTTCCTTGTACGGCTTGAGGAGCGCAATATTGCTGCGTACCAGCTCATAACCCGTGTCCACGTCGCTGAAGACTTGCGCCCTTGTGGCCTCGCTGGCCTGCTGACTACGATCGATATCGATCTGGGTCCGCTTCTTCTCGCCCTGGTTGTGATCAAAGATGCGCAGCGGGATATTGACGCTGGCTCCAATCGTCTCGGGTCCGTTGGGGTTGTTGGTAGAGGAGTTATTTGTGAACCAGCCGGCAAAGGTCGGGTCGGCAGTGCCGTTTGCGATGGCCAGCTTGTGATTTGTCTCTGATTGCTGGATTGTCTGAAGCGCAGCCTGTAGATCGGGCCGAGCCGCCACCGCCGCATCGCGATAGGTGTTGAGTGGCTGCAAGGCATCAGCGAAGTCGAATGGCCCGGTCACATCGAACTGATCAACCGGTGTGCGGTCGTTGAGCAATTGCAGAAGTTGGATCTTGGCCGTGCGCAGGTTCACGATCGCGTTCTGGATCTCCGATTCGTACTCCACGCGAAGCAGCTCGATGCGGTCCAGATCGATCTGTGCCATGCCGCCCGCTTTGAATGTCGTGCGGCTGATGTCGATGATCTTGTCGTAGTAATCCAGGTCCGCCTTCGCCATGTCGAGGACAAATTTGGCCTGAAGTGTCGCCACAAAGGCCGCGCGCAGAGTGAATACCATGTTCCGCTCGAGATCTTCGTGCTGCGATTGCGTGATGCGCGTTCCTTCCTGAGCGCTTTCAAGACGAAGCTCGCGCTTATGTCCGCGCTCGTGCAAATAACTGAAGTTGGGCTGTTCCGTAGTGCCTTTGAAGGGAGTCCAGACTCCATTGTGCGGGGCGACCTGGTTGCCGTCTACCGAGAAGGTGAATTGAGGATTGGGGCGAAGATATGCAGTGATTTCTTCCGCCTTCATTTCGTCCACGTTGTCGGCGTCTGCTTTTAGGGCGGGATTGACCTGCTCGAACTTTGCTTTCACCTGATCCCAGGTAAGGGCTTGTTGCGCGTGCAGGCCGGGTCCGAATCCTAGCGCCAAACAAAAGACGGGAACAAGGAGATGGACAATGCGACGACTCCCTCTACGCCGATGCGAAATGATATTTGTGAAATTAGTGTGCAAAGGATGCCTCCTCTTCCGGTTTCGGCAATACGTCGTCTTCGCGCGCAATCCATACATAAAGCGTCGGAAGCAGGAAGACGCTCAGCATAAGGCCGGCAACCAGGCCGCCGACGATGACAATGGCAAAGGGCCGCTGCGAGTCGGATCCAATGGCGTGGGACGTCGCAGCCGGTAAAAGTCCGAGGGTGGCTACCAGCATCGTCATCATGATCGGCCGCAGCCGCAACACTGCGCCCTCCACAGCGGCGTCAGCAACGGTATAGCCACGTGCTCTCAATTGGTTGATGTATTCAAGCATGATGACGCCCGTCTGAACCGAGACGCCAAACAGCGCCAGAAAGCCGACACCGGAAGACACGCTGAAGTATGTGCCGGTCACAAGCAGAGCCAGCAAGCCTCCAACAGGCGCCATGGCCACATTGGCCAGAATCAGCAGCGCCCATTTGAAGGAACGAAACATGGCGTAGAGAATGATGAAGATCAAAAAGAGCGTCAGGGGCACGATGAGTGCCAGCCTTGCTTCGGCTCGCTTTTCGCTATCGTATTCTCCTGACCATTCGAGGTGATAGCCGCGCGGTAACTGCACATTCCTGGCGATCTGGTTGATGGATTCCCTGACCGTGGTACCCAGATCGCGCCCGCGAACCTCAAAGCGGATGGCCACGTACCGGGAGCCGTTTTCTCTGTAAATGTCGTAGGCATCATCGCGAACCTGGGCTTTGGTTACCTGAGCCAGCGAGACGCGCTCTCCCGAGGGAGAGAGGAGTCGAATATTCTGGATAGCCTCCTTGGTATCGCGATACTGCTTCTGATAGCGCACGACCACGTTGTAGACTGCCTCTCCTTGCAAGACCTGGCTGACGGCATTGCCGCCGACCGCGGTCTGGATTGCATCTTGTATATCGGCCACATTGATGCCAAAGCGTGCAGCCGCCTGACGGTCAACAGTAAGATCGATATTCGGCTGGCCTGTATCCCGTTGAATTCCCAAATCCTTGACCCCGTCAACTTTGGCCATGATTTCTTTGATCTGTTCGCCCTTTTCCTCGAGAACGTCCAGCTCCGGGCCGTATAGCTTGGCACATAGTCCGCCTTTCGTGCCGGTCATCGNNGATCCATCGCGGCGATCAGCTCCTCCTTACTCTGATGAAAGATGGGCCGCCATTGGTCCTTGGGCTTCAGGTCGACGAAATACTCCGTATTGCCGAATCCTCCCGTGTCGGTTCCATCGTCGGGCGCCCCGGCTTGGGAGACGACCTTTGTGACCTCGGGGAAGGAGGCGAGGATATAGCGGGATTGCTGGGTGAAACGCGTTCCTTCCGTCTCGCCTACGCTGTTGGCCATCGCTCCACGCGCCCAGATGGCGCCTTCGTCCAAATGGGGCAGAAACTCCGAGCCAATGATCCCACTGAAATTCAGGTAAAGAGCGACGGCGAACGCCGCCACGCCAACGCCGACGACAATCACCCGATTATTGATAGCCCAGCGCAGGCCGGTCCGGTAGCGAGCGGTGAGAAAAACCAGGACCGGATTGTGCCTCTCCTTGATGCCATTGCGAAAGAGGATCGCGCAAAGCACCGGTGCGATCAGAATCGAGAACGTCATGGCGCCGAGTAGCGCGAAGGCAACGGTCCAGGCCATGGGCCGGAACAAACGCCCTTCAACTCGTTGCAGTGTGAAGATCGGCATGTAGGCGGTGATGATGATGGCGATAGCATAGAAAACCGGCCGCTGGACCTCGTGACAAGCCTCGCGGATCATCTCCGCCGGCGTTTTGAGGCTCAGGGTGGTGTTGCCGCCGTTCGCTTTGTCGCTCTTGCGTGCGAGATGGCGAATGATGTTCTCAACCATCACCACGGTGCCATCCACGACCATTCCGAAATCGAGTGCGCCAAGTGAAATCAGATTTGCGGGAATATGGCTCAAATTCAGGAAAATTGAGGCAAACATCAGGGAAAATGGTATCGTCACCGCGACTACCAATGCCGCGCGAATATTGCCGAGGAAAAGCAGCAGGATGATCGTAACCAGGATCATCCCCTCGCCGAGGTTATGCATCACCGTGTGCAGCGTGAAATGAAGCAAATCGCTGCGGTCGAGCATGGGAATCACCTTCACACCCACCGGCAGGAGCTGGTTGTTCAGCTCGTCCACCTTCTTGTGAATCCCTTCAAGCGTTGGGCCTTCTTCGGCCCCCTTGCGCATCAGCACGCCGCCCTGGATCACGTCGGGCTCATCGACAATGACGCCGTCCGGACGATGATCGGCTCTGGCCATATGCCCCAGCCGAATTCTGGGACCCCATTCGACGACCGCGACGTCCTTTACTCGAACGGGAGCTCCATTTGAAGTCGTCAGTACGGTGTTCTCGATATCCTGCACATTGCGATAGAGTCCGAGTGCGCGGACGTTCAGTTGCTGCGAGCCCTCTTCGACGAAGCTGCCGCCCGCGTTCACGTTATTATTCGCGAGCTGCTGCTCGACCTGGCTGATGCTCAAGCCGTAGGAGATGAGCTTATTCGGGTCGATGCGCACCTGATATTCGCGCGCGGTGCCTCCGAAGTCGCTCACGTCCACGACGTTATCGACTTTCCTGAATTCCTTGTAGAGAGTCCAGTCTTCGATGCTCCTCAGATTCATCAGGTCATACGCCGGATTTGTGCTCCGGATTGTGTACCAGTAGATCTGGCCCGTCATGCTCCAATCCGTTCCAATTTGAGGCAGCACGCCCGGCGGCACATTGACCTGCGTGAGCCTTTCCAGCACCTTCTGCCGGTTCCAATCGTTGACCGATTGGTCGTCGAAGATCAACGTGATCAGGGAAAGACCAAAAATCGATTCCGACCGCACCGTTGTGAGATGCGGAATCCCAAACACCTGAATTTCGACAGGAACCGATACCTGCTGTTCCATTTCTTCGGCGGAATGCCCGGGCCACTGGCTGATGATGTTCA
>PLST01000505.1:14030-21795 GCA_003164255.1 Acidobacteriaceae bacterium
GGCTGCAACCCGGATAGAATCTCCTGCATATTGTTCGGCAACTGTGCGCCACTGACCACCTCAACCCGCTTGAACTTCCCTTGCACTGGGATGTAGACCCAATCGCGGTCGTGCAGATGCACAATCGTGGACGCCGGGACAGCCGCATAGTCCTGCTTCCCCTTGCCGAACAAAGTGACCGCGGCGAACATGCCCGGCCGCATCATCTCGCCCGGATTGGCCACTTCAATACGGACCTTCGCTGTGCGGATATTCGGATCTAGAATCGAGCCGATGTTGCTGACGGTGCCCTTGAGAACTCTATCCGGATAGGCGTTCAGCTTGATGTCGGCGGGTTCCCCGACACGCACGCTGGCCATATCGTTTTCGTAGACGTCACAGACGATCCACACGGTGGTCAGGTCTGAAATCGTGAGTGGGTTCGGCGTAGAGTAGGCCTGCACGGCCGCCCCGTTCGTCACTTCCTGATCGGTGATGACGCCGGAAACCGGGGCGGCGATATCGACGAGTCCCTTCGGGTTATCGGGGTCGCTGCCGAGCAAGTGAAGATGCTCGGTGGCGGTATCGAGAGTGGTTTTGGCGTCATCCTCGGTGTCTTGCGNNAGCCTCCCGAAATGTCGTCGCTGCGCACGCGCAGCAGGAGCTGGCCCTTCTTAACTGTGTCGCCGAGGCGGGCGCGGATGTCCACAATGCGGCCGGAGGCAAGCGAAATCACCGGGACGGTTCGCGAGATGTCAGGAAATACAGTGCCGGTCACGGACAATTGCGACGGCGCCTCGTATGCCGTTGCTGTTCCGATCGGATACAACTCCGGATGATCGACCGCGAAAAACGAGGGGTCCAGCCCGGAAACCACATTGGCCGGAGGCGGCGCCTCTGCGTCCGCATTGACCTTATCGCTCTTGCAACCGTTGATGACGAGAGATGCGATCAGCACCACCGGCAGCAGTGCAAATCCCATAGCTTTGGTTTTCATCATGATTTCCGCCCCCTTGTGTATTTCTGCCANNAACGGGCCTGGAGTTTGATCGAGTGAGAAGAGTGGATCAGGCTGCTGGAGGGGGGCGACTCTGAATGGAGGAGAGGAAGGGAAGCTCCACAGTCGGGACAAGGAGACTGCCCACCACAGCAAAGCTGAACATGTTGAAAGGAACTTCCGCGGCAAGAGTGGGAGTAGATGCCACGGCCGGATGAAATGGGGCGTGCACGTGCGCGTGCGCACTCAAATCATCCTCGCGCTGAAAGCAGCGAATCTCGGCGGGATTTTGCGCCATCGCCATGTCGTCATACATCGTGATGACAACAAACATCATGGCCAGGACTAACCCCAGGGATACGATTTGCGCCAAGCGCCCCCGGCCCTCGCGCCGCGCATGGTGCACCCACAGCCAGCACATGGCTGCGGCCATCGCCATCCATTCGAGATTGAGGGCCAACTCCATCAGTCAGTACCTTTGCGTTCCACTTACACTCTGTCGAACAGGTGTAAGTACTTATGCGCTGATAGGGAGTTACTAATTGACCTGAACAGCACCGGATCTCTAGAGACCCGGTGCTGCCGGGTCGGAAGTTGCCTCCGGCCTCGCTCACGATCGTGCGGCCGGAGGGACTGCTCAGTGGTTAGAACCGCACCATGATCGCGCCCGTAACGACGGTCTGGTTTGTGCGCAGATCTGGCCACCAGATGGCGTTGTTGGCGGCGGTTGGGCTGGTCCAGGTTCCCGATCCGCCGCAGGCTGAATTGACAGTCGTCAGGTCCGTGCCATATCCAAAGCCGGAGGGCGCGCCGGTTGCGCACGCATACTGCGCCGGCGAACCGTTGTTTCCGCCTGGAGGCGTGATACCGCGACGGCCGGTCCAGTAAGGAGTGTCGGAATAGCGGTAGCCTGACTCCAAGCGCATGGTAATGAATTGGCTGGGCATGTAGTCGAAGGTGATGGTGCCGTCGTGCATCTGAGCACGATCACCTGCAACCTCGGTGTAGTACGGAGTACCGGTGATGGCAGTGGCACCGTCAATGGGCGGCAACAGCGTCAGATAGCGGCCGGGGTTGTTCATTTCGCCGCCGCCAATCGTCATTGCAAAAAGATCCTTGTCCGCCCAAAAGCGAAGATAGCTCATCCAGCCGATGAACATCTGCTTGGGAGTGCCATTCTTGGAGCCATGGCAGTTGACGCCGCCATTATAGGTGTCGGTGGTGCCAAATTCCGAGGACAGGCCCTTCTTGTTCAGAGTGCCATTGCTGGTGGCGAACGAGGGGCCTCCGCCGCCGTATTCGCAGCCCGCGTCGCCTGTTACCGTCCAGGCGATTTTATCTAAGGCCTTCTTGGGATTGTCGTAGAGCTTGACCTGCGCACTATAGTCAGCATGGACACGCGACCGTCCGGGGTATCCGGCATCGTCTTCACCCATGCCGTAGTCATTCCAGACGAAGTCCAGATTCTTCGAGGGACGCCAGAGAATTTGACCGCCCAACCCTCCGTGGCCGTTGTAGCGAGCATAGGACTGCCAGCCGTTGATGATCCACGGCTCAATCTTAAGCTTGGCCGTCGGGAAATACTGAACACGAAGGCCGTTGAAAAACCAGGGAGTGTTCGACGAGACGAACGAAGGCTGATACGTCCAGTTGTCGAAGTTGTAGTAGCTGAAGAGGCCGATATAGGAGACGAAGATGCCGGCATCCACGTTGAGGCCGTGAGCGACATCCCAGTGATATCCGCCCCACGCCTCAGACACGTACTTGTAGGCGTTGGCCAGATCCCACTGACCGCGATTGGGGCTGCCGTCGTTACGGACGGTGGTCGTTGCAAACAAGCCATCCATGGTGAGGATGCGGCCACGCACATTATCGATGCGGATGTCACCGCCCGCGCTGATCTGCTCCAACTGAAACTCATCGGAACGAAAAGTCTCAGTAGATCCGCCCAGGCTGTCATCTGAAGGATGATTAAAGTCAAGCGAGTAGTTCGCGTCGGCGCGGAACTCCGGCGTAAAGTACTTGGTGCTCATGGGGCTGTCCGTAGCGTGTCCATTGCTATTCAACCAGGTCCAGTCGCCGGCGAATGGAGCCTCCTTGGTTAGCCGCTCTGCCGAAATCTCCGGGGGCGCAGGAGTGGCTGCCGGCGGCGGCGCTGCGGCGGCCTGCATCGATGCGCTCGGCACCGATCCGTTTCCGGCAAGCAATTCCTTTTCGGCCGCTTTCATGGCTGCCGTGTCGTTGCTATCTGCCAGCGCGGCAGCTTTCGCTTCTCTCACCTCATTCTCGAGTTGCTCAATGCGGTTTTCAAGAAGGTCCATCTTCTGTTCGACCGTAGGCTGAATTGCAGGCTTTGCCGCGGTTGTCGATCCCGCCGACGCGTTCGTGTCCGAAGCTGTTGTCGCGGCGGCCACAGGGTTGGATGGTTGCTCCGATTTTGCCGTCAAATCCGCAGGGACTGGAGCGGTCGCGGCTGTCTGCGCAATGCCGACGGAAGTTAATCCGGCAGCAAGCGTTAGCAGCGTCGTGGCTTTCCAAATGGCGATTCTCATGTTCACCTCTCGCTTTCAGCGGGAAATCAATTGAGGAGTCAATTCAATGAAGTTCGGAGACGGCGACTGACACCGTTTCCAGTGACTTGCGCTCTGTGCGGCTCTGCTCTTGTGGCAGATATTCAACCGCAGAGTGATGCCTGAAGGAACTATTGACACTTCTTTTCAATTACCGATGATTGCCTAACATGTCACCTCGCTTCTGGATTCAATTCCACACAATTTTTCATAAGTAACTCGTAAAAGAGTTGATGAATGTTTGTAAGTTACGCATGCAACCTTCGCTAAACTTGCCGCTAAGGTTCCTATCAGAGCAGTGCTCTCCTCTATGCACGGCGCGGATCAAAGGAGACTGCGCTCACCTTGCACTTGGCACTCAAATGGAATGACATCGGACTACATACGGACGGGGACTTGCCGCGCAGAAAGTTGCACAGAAGTGGAGCAGTTGGTGCAGACGACAACAACGATGTCCCTAGTATGAGATTCCTGGTATGAAGAAAGCATGATCAACGAAATATTTATTAGCGGAGTATTTAGTTCGAGATTCCCGTATGAGCCTATTGGAATAGGTGGCGCTCTGCGGCGAGATTGTAAAGTTGCTCGCCGAACAGACAAGGGTGAAGACGAGCGCATTCAGGTTGGATGCACATCTAAATGTCATCGGAGCAACGGAGTTCATTTGAAGATCCGTTGCGCGCGGCTCGCAAGTGGGCAAATGCGGTTCCGCGGACACTGAGCCCGACGTGCAATCCGCGGTCATCTCGCTTGCGCGTCCAGCGGCTCTGTCGCAATACATTCTGCGCGCGACTTTTGAAGATGATCCACTCGGCGCACCAGGAGCGGCTGCGCGCTAGTGCGATTCAGGGTGCTGAGACGAACTCGATCCTGCCCCGTCGCCCCTGCCTGACCCAGGTTCAACGTCCAACGGTTGGTCAAGACCCTTCTCCGGATCGTACTGGTGCTTCACCATCCATTCTTTGAATTTCGCCGCCGCTTCCTCAACCACCGAGTCTTCTGTCCAGAAGTAGGCCAGCCCCGGCCGCATCCCCACCTGCAGTTCGCAGCCTTCCATGTTCCACGGCTTGCCTTTCTGGGGCACCAGGATCACGAGCGTCTTGTCTTTCTTCTTCCATCGCGCGGGAATGGTTCCGTATCCGCCGTCAACCTCCAGCTTGTCGATGCAGCTGTTGTGGAACTCGAAGCCCTGCGGCTCGCCATGCTCAAAAAGATCCGCATGGCCTTCCCCTTCTATATAGTCCTGCATCCCTGTAAAGCTTTTGCTGTCGCGTTTCGAGGGCGCTTGTGAATTGACCTGCAGGATATGCACCCTGAGCGGATAGTCGTCAGGATCGGGACCGGAGGCTCGCATGACTGGCGAAAGCGCCAAAGAACTCGCCAGCCCGCACAAAACCCAAATGAAGACACGCCGCATTGAAGTCCTCCGCTCAATCTCGTGAATCAAATTTCAAACCATTTCAACTGCAGAATCAATTTTTTCACATTCCAGGCAATCCAGTTTGATCCGGTCCAGGTTTATTGGACGTCTCAAAAAAACAGCGCAATNNTATGGATACCGATAAGAACGGAAAAATCTCGCGGGCCGAGTATATGGCGTTCATGGCCGCGGAATTCGATCGCCTGGACATAAACCACGATGGCGAACTCGACGTCAAGGGACTGGAAAAGTCACAGTTTATGGTTGCGCACCACGGCGGGACGCACCGGTAAGCCCAGGTGACAAAAGCTTGACCTGTCGCAAGCCTCAAAAAAGGGCCTTGGGTGCGTTGCGTGGAAATGGCTGCGCGCTCTCCAGCAGTGCTTCGTTTAGAACGTGGCGAAACTGACCTGTAAAGTTCTACTCGCGGCAACGGGCTGGCCTTTGCTGGTGGCGGGCAGGAACTTGTAAAGCCAGACGGCGGATTCGGCTTTCTTGTCCAATCCAAACCCGAGTCCACGCGTCACCCGAACACTCTTGGGCAACCCGTCCGTGCCTACCAGTACGTCGACGACGGCCACCTGCACATAAGGATGAGATGCAAAGGGATCTGCAAAATCCGCATCCACTACGTGAATGGGAATTGGTTCTGTGTACGGCAGTGGTTTGCCGCTCTTGTCTTCGAATTTTGATTCAGGCGGAGGGGCCAGATCTCTTTCGGCAATCAAGACCTGTGGAACGGCCTGGCTATGGTTCGCATGGAAAACCACGCGCACGTCAATCCAAACGGGGACCGGCTTGTCCCCCAACTTGCCCGGAAGAAACGTTGATTGTTTCACCGCAGCGATCGCGCCCTGATCGAAGGCGTCGCCATGTGAGTGGAGAAGTTGAATGTGATCGGGAATGCCATTCGCGCCAATCACCATGGCGAGCACAGTCACCCCCTGGACTTCTTTTCGCGATTCAACCTGAGGATAGGGCGCCTCGAAAGTGCGAACCAGAACGGGGGCAGAGACTTCAGGCCCGGCGTAGTAGATGCCGTCTTTGTCGGGCGTCTGGTGAACCAGCCACACAGGCGAAGAAGCGGCCTGCGCCCAGATACCACTCACGGCCAAACTCAGTAATCCCAATACGCGGTTCATTTGCAGCATTTGATTTTTCGATCCTCTCTCGGTTTTTGCTTTCGCTGGCTGGTTTGTTTGTTCCAATGTTGCAAGATGAGAAATCTGTTGATCTGGGATGGATAAGACTAGGATGGCAAGCGGTAAGGCCGTCCACGGTACATGCCAATCTGTTCGAGGGAGCGGATGCGGATGACTTGCGCTGTGGTATTGTCGCCGCCGTCAATATCAACGGCGCGCGCCACAAGCTCGCGGGCAATCTCGTTCATGGTTTTTTTCTGCGAGACAATCTCTGCAATCAGAGCTTCGCTCATTTGGTCGTGCATGCCATCGGTGCACAGCACTAGTGTATCCCCCGCCTGAAGGGTGATGGCCGTGGTGTCGGGCGAGACAAACATCTCTGGCCCCAGCGACCGAATGAGCACATGGCGCGTCTCGGCCTCGGCTACATCCACTGAAGAGATCAAGCCCAACTTTCGCTGCTGGTTGACCAGCGTGTGATCTTCTGTGACCAATCTGGCCTTCCCATTTCGCACCAGGTAAAAGCGTGAGTCGCCGACGTGCGAGACTATTGCCTGGTCGTAGCGCAATGCGCAGGCGACCATCGTTGTCGCCATTTTTCTACCTCGGTACTCGCGCACGAGGGAGCAATCGTGGACCGCCGCATTGGCATGCTGAATTAGACGCGGCAGCAGGCTGATCAGCATAGTGTCTGCCTGAGCATTGGCAAACCCCTCGGTGAGCACGGATATAGCCCTGCTCGACGCGACCTCTCCCAGATCAAGGCCACCTACGCCGTCAGCAACAGCAAACAAATAGCCGTGGGATCGAGCTTGTTGGCGTGACGAAGGGATAAACGATCCCATTGCATCTTCGTTGTTGGTTCGAACCTTTCCGAAGTCGGTTGCCTGGCCAAACTGCACATCCAACATGAGCGCTGTCGCCTCGAAGATATCTCCCATCGCCATAGGAGAGATGCCGGTTTCAAGGTTAAAGGAATTCACCTGCAAAATGAACGCTGGGTGGTGATCTGCTTGTTGTCTCGGTGAATAGATCAAAGTGAGATTCCACCCAGCGGCCGGGTCAGGTTCCAGTGCACTAGCGGCAGCTATTTTGATTCGATCAGGATTGACTTGCCCTTGGCCTTGGAGGAGCGCAGGAAGTAGATGCCGCCATAAAGGCCCCAAACAGCCGAAATGCCGAGAGCAAGAAGTGGCTCCTTGAACGTGCCGAGGCCGAAGATGGGACCGGCCAGGTAGAAACCCATGCAGACCAGATTGGCGAGCAAGCCAAATCCAGGAATGATGTAGTGCATCAGATAGTTGTGGTCGTGGCGCTCGTGATAGGCAACCATGCAGAGGAAGCAACTGAGCGCATAGAGGATGAAGGTGCCGAAGTTGGAAGTGAGCGTGATGGTGAGCAGGGAGTTGGGCAGAGACGCCAACTGGTCATGCGACAGGTAGCCGAAGCTTGAGAAGACGCCGTGTGGAAGAGCGGCGATCGTCGCGTCGGAGGGTGCGGCTGCGTCGCCGAAGACCAGCGAGACGGCAACGACGCCGATGACCGCCGAGATGATGGCGAGGGTCCAAATGGCTTTGCGGGGCGAGAGCGATCCGGCGTGGAGAATGCCGAAGTGCTCAGGGGCCTCATCGTCCTTGCCCATGGCGTAGGTGACGCG
>PLST01000393.1 GCA_003164255.1 Acidobacteriaceae bacterium
GCGGTGACGAAGTTGGCGAAGGCGATGTTGGTAATGAAGCGGCCGCGCTTGTCTACCTGCAACATGGGCTCTTCGCCCTGGTTCCATTCGGCAACGCTGATTCGGCCGCTCAACATACCGGTGTCGACGCCGACGTAGGGAATGGGCTCAGTGAGACAGAAGGCACCGCGCCAGGGCTTTCGGTCTTCGCCGGGCTGAGGCGGGGCTGCGAGGGACTTGTAGCGGGAGACCTGCTCCTTTGTGCCGCGCTCGTGAATGGGGGCGAGGGCCAGAAAGCTGGCGAGGCTGGCGGTGGCCGCTCCGCCATCGACCCAGGCGAGCTCAAAGGCTGCTAGCGAGAGGGCGAGGTTTTTGGGACCGACGATGAATCCGCCTTCTTCCGGTTCCATGAAGGCGGCGGTGATGCCGGAGCTGTCAAAGGCCAGGAGCATCTCGGCCTTGGCGGGGGTCCACTCGTGGGTATTGCGTTCGCCGGCAGCGACCATGCGGGCAACCGTTCCGCGGGCGACGTTGCGGGACGACTGGACGAGCATCTGCAGGTCAAAACGGTCGGCAAACCGCCATTGAATCTGACGCACCGCATCACCAGGGAGAGTGAGCATGATTTTGGACTCAGGTACCGCAATCGTGGCCATCGTATTGGTCCTCAAGTAGCGGTCTTATTGTGGCTTGTCAGGCGCACAGAGGCATGTGACCCACATCACTAACAGCGGCTGGAAACTGGATGGTTTTGATGGTCAAAAACGAGGAAATATGGGATGGGGGTGGGGAAGGGATTTTCCGTGCGATTTGCAGGCCAGGTAGCTGCGTCAGTCTTCTTTTTGTGAGCTGGATTCCACGCGGGGAGCGCAGACATGTTCATTTGTGTCTTGGAGTTGTGATACCTGTCACTGCGAGATTTCGTTCAAAAGCAAACTCTCATAGGTGCGAACCCAGCACAAGAGAGATTTGGACAGTGCGGGGGAGAACTTCGCAACGGGCACGCCGGGAACCTGGGAAACACGATCGCTTTTCCTGGAGAAAGAAGACGGCAGGATGGCAGAAGCCGCAACGTTAAGCAGGTTGTTTCACGTTCTTTTGCCTCGCGGAGTTGGACGCGTGGTGAAGGCGCTGGCGAGCAGCGGATTAGGTGCTGCCACTTTTGCGCTTGTGATCCTGGCGTCGAGTGCAGGCAGGCTAAGTGCGCAGACCGATTGCCTGGCCTGTCATGGCGACCAGAGCATGCAGGATTCGAACGGTCACAGCATCGCCGTGGATGGCAAAGTTTTTGCGGATAGTATTCACGGCAGCATGAAGTGCAACGATTGCCACACGACGATCAAGGAATATCCTCATCCGGACCAGGTAACGAAGGTGGAGTGCAAGGGTTGCCATGCCGATGAGGCCACGGGGCTGGCGGGCAGCGTGCATGCGGACTCGAAGGAGCATCCCTGCACGAGTTGCCACGGCAGCGCGCACACGATTTTTCCGAAGACGGATTCGCGTTCGAACGTTTATCCGCTGAACGTTCCGCGCACCTGCGGTCAATGTCACAGCACGGCAGGGATGGCGGAAAAGCATGGCCTGGCGAGCGTGTATCCGTCGTACATGGACTCGATTCACGGATTTGCGCTGAGCAAGGAAGGGTTGCTGGTGGCGGCCAACTGCCAGAGCTGCCATGGATCGCACCACATTTTGAGCCGGAAGGACCCGGCAAGCCCGACCAACAAGGCAAACATCGCGCAGACCTGCGGCAACTGCCACGCGAAGATCAAAGACGACTATATGGGCGGCGTTCACGGCAAGGCGGTGGCCGGTGGCAACATGAACGCACCGGTGTGCACGGACTGCCACACGGCGCACTCGATTCTGCAGCCGACTGAAGCAGCCTTCCGCATGCAGTCGACGCCAATCTGCGGATCGTGCCACAAGGACAAGCTCACCACTTACCGCGATACATTCCATTCGCAGCTGGGCTCGCTGGGCGGGTATGTTGAAACGGCGCGCTGCTGGGACTGCCANNTGCAGTATCAGCCTCATGCCAACGCACACGATCGCAAGCTGAATCCGGCGCTGTATTTTGTACGGCTTTTCATGAATATCCTGCTGATCGGTACGCTTACATTCTTTGTGATTCATACGGTTCTTTGGCTGATCCGGGCGCGCTACAACCAGATCAAGGAGAAGTCGAAAGATGGAGGGAAAAATGCCTGATTTGGAGCAAGAAGCGGCAGAAAGCAGGCGTCACGGCGGCGCGGTGCGGTTTTTCATGCGCTTTACGCGCAAGCAAAGATACATGCATGCGGTGCTGTTCACCACTTTTCTGGGACTCGCCGCCACGGGGTTGCCGATTCGCTTCAGCGAAAGCATCTGGGCTCGGGGACTGGCCAAGGGCGTGGGGGGATTTGGAGCGATTCTCTTCTTTCACAAATTTTTCGCGCTGGTGCTGACGGGGGCGTTTTTGATCCATGTGAAGGAGGTCTTCTCGCGCGGGGTGGTGAACGGCGAGAAGGGCGTCTTCTGGGGGCCGAATTCGATGGTGGCCAACTGGAAGGACGCGAAGGACCTTTTCGGACACTTGCGCTGGTTCGTTGGCCTGGGGCCCAAGCCCAAGTTCGATCGCTACGCCTACTGGGAGAAGTTCGACTACTGGGCGGTCTTCTGGGGCATGATCGTGATCGGGTTCTCAGGGTACGCGATGTGGTTTGCGCCGTTCTTCGCGCACTTTTTGCCGGGGTGGGCGCTGAATGCGGTGCTGGTGATCCATAGCGAAGAGGGGTTGCTGGCGATTCTGTTCATTTTCTCGATCCACTTTGTGAATACGCACCTGCGGCCGGACAGCTTTCCGATGGACATGGTGGTGTTTACGGGTGTGGAGAGCGAGGAAGAGTTTGCGCACAAGCGGCCGCTGGAGTATGAGCGGCTGAAGCGCGAGGGCAAGCTGGAAGCACGGCTCGGTGAGGCTCCGCAAACTTGGCTGATCAATTTTTCGAGGGTGGTTGGGACGATTGCGATCCTGATTGGACTGACACTGCTGGTGCTTACGCTGACGGCTTACTTTAGTTAAGTGCGGGGGATCTTGTTGACGCGATTTGGCGTTTTATAGCAATTTAAATACATAAATTGAGAGCCATCATTAGAGTAAGAAAACCGGGCCCGGCGCAAACCCGAAAGGGGAGCGGCGGGCCCGGTTTTCTGCGCCTGTGACTCCAGTCACTGAGTTCTTGAGCGCTTGAGCATCTCCTCATAGGCGTGAACTATGCACGTAGATTTCTAGCTTATACGCTCGGATTGTTTCTTATCCTCTGGGCCAGTGAAGCCAAAGCTCAACCCAAGCTCAAGGATGCGGATTGCCTTGCCTGCCACGGCGACCAAACGCTGACGACTGACGTGAACGGGAAGACGGTCAGCTTGTTTGTGGATGAGGCGAAGCAGAAGCACACCATCCACGGACGGCTGTTTGCGTGCGTGGATTGCCACACCGACGTGAAGAGCCTGGCGCACGATACGCCGCCCAAAAAGATTACCTGCGGGCAGTGCCATGCGGACGCGCAGGAGGCTTACTCGCATAGCGCCCATGCGGTTGCGCGCAAGGAGGGNNATCAGCTACCAGGAGAGCGTTCACGGTCGGGCGACGGAGATGGGTTCGCAAAAAGCCGCTGTGTGCACAGATTGTCATGGGGCGCACGAGATTCTGCCGGCGAATGACGCCAAGTCGCCGATCTACAAATTCAATGTTCCGACGACCTGCGGCAAATGCCACACGGACGTGAACAACACGTTCATGCAGAGCATTCATGGGCAGGCACTGTTACGGGGGAATGCGCAAGCGCCGGTTTGCACGGACTGCCACGGGATCCACTCGATCAAGGCGCATGCCGATCCTAACTCACCTGCATCCGAGCAGAACCTTTCGAAAGACATCTGCGCGCGTTGCCATGAGGGCGTGCGTTTGTCGCAGGAGTTCGGCGTTCCCGGAAACAAGGTTTCGAGCTACTTTGACAGCTATCACGGGCTGGCAGCTGAAGGCGGATCGGTGGTTGCGGCGAACTGCTCGAGCTGCCACGGGGTGCACAATATTCTTCCGTCGAGCGATCCTCACTCGACGATCAACAAGGCGAATCTGGATGCGACCTGCGGACAGTGCCACAAAGGCGTGACGCAGAAATTTACGCAGACACGGGTGCACAGCGAGGATGGCGTGCAGCCGCACGATATCGGGTCGCTGGCAGTGAAGTGGGTGCGGCTGATTTACATTGCGCTGATTCTGATTGTGATTGGGGCGATGTTCCTGCACAACTTCATCATCTGGCGGCACAAGGCTGTGGCGCGGCGGCGGATGATGAATCCGTTCATGGTGAGGATGACGACGAACCAGCGCTGGCAGCATTTGATTCTGCTGAGCAGCTTCATCATCCTGGTGATTACGGGCTTTGCGCTGAAGTTCCCGGACACATGGTTTGCGCACGTGCTGGGGATGGGTGAGCATTGGCGCGGGTTGATTCATCGCGTGGCCGGAGTGATTCTGATCGGCGCGGGGATTTACCACATTGTCTATCTTGCGAAGGCGCGGGAAGGAAGGAAGTTGATTCGCGACCTGGCGCCCGGGCCGAAGGATGCGTTCGACGCGCTGTACACGATGATGTACTACCTTGGCATGCGCAGCGAGAAGCCTAAATTCGGCCGCTTCAATTATGCGGAGAAGGCGGAGTACTGGGCGCTGGTGTGGGGTACGGCGTTGATGGGCCTGACCGGCATCATGATCTGGGCCAAGGTGTGGGTGGGCGACACGCTGGCACGCTGGTGGGTGGATATCGCGACGGCGGTGCACTTCTACGAAGCGATTCTTGCGACGCTGGCGATTCTGGTGTGGCACTTCTACCAGGTGTTCTTCGATCCGGATGTGTATCCGATGAACTGGGCNNGCTGCTAGCTTCCAGCTCCTAGCTTGTTGCTCGTGAGGTTGCGGAAGTAGACTTCTGCAATTAAGACGCGAAGAGCCGCTCAAGCTGCTGACAAAGGTGATCCGGGATTTTGAAAGAAGGCCCGGGGCTGAAGCCCGNNTCTGTTCGTGAGGCTGAAGCCTCACTTTCCCTCCGGAAAAGCAACGACGGGGTTCGTTATCAAACTGAGAGTCGCTCATGACTGAGCGACTCTTTGCGTTAAAGGCCCGAAGCCAGGAGCTAGAAGCTGCTTTCAGACGCGCCAGTTGTCTGGGCGCCAGGACTTGATGCGCTGCTTGATCTGCTTGCGGTTTAGGTTGTGTTCAAGGGCCTGCTTGGCCAGTTCCACGACTTCGTCGTCGGCGGCGAAGCGGAGGCCGATGAGCTGGTCTTCAGTAAGTTTGTAGATCTGTGCGTGCCACTCCGCTGGCGCAAGGGCCTGGAGGCGAATGCGCTCTTCGAGGCGGATGACGCGGTCCTGCACCTTGAGGGGATAGGAGCGCAGCTTGAAGAGTGCGATGAAGGCTGCCACTGACACCACCACCAACCATATTGAATAGAAACATGTGTGGTGAAAGGCGTAGATGGCCGTGATGATGATCGTGGCCATGCTGATGAATGTCAGGAAAAAGTGAAACGGAGGATCAAATCTGCCGTGGCTCTTGAAACTCTGGGGTGCTGAATCACTCATGGATTGCCTTTTTCTTCGAGGCCGGGGTTGGCTGGAGGCGTGGTTCGTGTTTCGACGGAAACGCTCGCAGCGGCGCTGGGGACCTGAGCACCTGCACT
>PLST01000057.1 GCA_003164255.1 Acidobacteriaceae bacterium
ACGCTGTAGCTGATCTTGCGCACTCCAAAGTTCACTGCAATGGAATCTGACGTCGTATGCCCTGCGACAAAGCGCAACTCCAGCTTGTACATCTCCGGCGATCCGTAGCCGTTGGGCCACCACAGCCGCGGATGCTCCATATGCAGCGCCGCCGTTGTCTTCGCGTCCCACTTCACCACCTGCGTACTGTGCGCAGCCAGCTCCACCGATTGCCTTAAGTGGATATTCTCGATCGTTCCTTCAACGTAGCCTTTTTGCGGCTGGTCGCTGACATTCTCAACAGTGGCCTGCACGCCCAAGTCGGCCGAGTCGGTCTTTGGCAGCGGAAGATCGGTGGTCACCAGCGGATCCTTCACGCGCACAGGGCCCGTCGCCGACAGAAACACCTTTTGCCAGATTCCGCTGTCGCGGTCGCGGATCGCCGGAATCCAGTCCCAGCCAAGCGTCGATAGAAATGTCGGTCCATCGATTGCGCTGATGCCGCCGTTCTCACCCAGGCCTGCGCGCAGTGTATGTTCGTGCGGCACGCCCGGATTCGGCTGCGGCGTCACCAGCACCGCAATAACTGCCGTCTCGCCCGCCGTCACCTGCGCCGTAATGTCAAACACTCCGCGGATGAATGCTCCGCGTATTGTGCCCACCTGCGCGCCATTCACCCATACGGCCGCCGAGTAATTGATGCCGTCGAAGTTGAGCCACACGCGACGGCCCTTGTACGTCCGCGGAATCGCAATCGTCGTTCTGTACCACCACGAGGTCCGGCAGAGGCTATCGGGAATCACTTCAGGCCGGTTGTTCTCGCCATACAGCGGCTCCGGATAAACATGGTTGTTTACCAGCGTCGTCAGCACCGTCCCGGGAACCGTGGCCTTGTACCATCCGGCTGTGTCAAAGCCCTTTTGCGCCACCTCCGCTCCAGGCTGCTGCGCCTTGGCCGCATCCTGCAGCTGCCAGCCGGTTGAAAGCACCACCTTCGCGGGAGCGGCCGATTGCGCGCTTGCCAGCGGCGCGAGAACGGCCAGGGTCGGAATTGCGATCTTTGAGGTCATAACGTAAAGGAATGAACGAACGAATCGTATCTGCAACGGATTTTATCTCCGGATCTTTCATGAAGATTTCAACACGCTTCCGTAAACTGCTCTCGGAAGCGCCAATCGGATTATAGTGGCTCGACGGCGCACTACGTCTCGAGCTCCGCACTCATCCGGCGATACCCTGCGCTCGTGCTGTGATAATGGTCGCATGCACTTCAAGCGATCATCAGGAGTCCTGCTCCATCTAACTTCGCTGGCCTCCCACGGCGGCATTGGCGACCTTGGCCCGGCGGCGCATGACTTCGTGTCTTTTCTCGCGTCCGCCAAACAGCATGTCTGGCAGGTTCTGCCACTGTGTCCCACCGGCTACGGCAACTCGCCGTATGCAGGCTCATCGGCCTTCGCCGGCAATCCGTATCTCATCAGCCTCGAATTGCTTGCCGACTGGGGTTGGATTGCGCCCGACCGCATCGCGTCGCTCTCCGGCCCAACAGGCCATGTCGATTTTGATCAGGTGGAGCAGCGCAAGCTCCCCTTGCTCCGCGAGGCAGCCGGCCATTTTCTCGAGCGCGCCCAGCACGACACTAACCTGGAACCGCAGTGGAAGCAGTTCATCGCCTTCTGCCAGGCGCAGTCGGCATGGCTCGCCGATTACGCCCTCTACGCCGTCCTCCGCCGCGAGTTCTCGACAGGCGCGTGGACTGCCTGGCCTGACGCGCTCAGGAAACGCGACCCGCTGGCCCTTACTGAAGCGACCGAACGTCACGCACACGACATCGCACAGGAAAAGGTTTTGCAGTTTGCCTTCTCACTTCAGTGGGAACTCCTCCGAAAGGCCGCTGCATGCAATGCCATTCGCATCCTTGGCGATGTCGCCATCTTCGTCAACATGGACTCGTCCGACGTCTGGGTTCATCCTGAGCTCTTCGAACTCGATGAGGATCTCAACCCCATCCGCATCGCCGGCGTTCCGCCCGATTACTTCTCGCCCACCGGCCAGCGCTGGGGCAATCCCCTCTACCGCTGGGACGTCGCCGAGCAAACCGGCTTCGCCTGGTGGATTGAGCGCATCCGTCGCGCCTGCCAACTCTACGACATCGTCCGCCTCGACCATTTCCGTGGCTTTGAAGCCTATTGGGCCATTCCCGCCGAAGAAGAAACGGCCATCAAAGGCGAGTGGATCAAGGCTCCCGGCCGCGAGCTCTTTCATGCCCTTCAGTCCGCACTGGGACCGCTGCCTCTGGTCGCTGAAGATCTTGGCCTCATCACGCCCGAGGTTGAGGCCCTGCGCACTGGCATGTCGCTGCCCGGCATGAAAGTGCTCCAGTTCGGCTTCAGCAACAAGGGAGCGCACATTCACCTGCCGCAACACTTCACGCACGACACTGTCGCCTACACCGGCACCCACGACAACGACACAACGCAAGGCTGGTGGAATACGGCAAGCAATACCGAGCGCAACGCGGTCGAAGCTCTGGTCGGCCCCGTCGACGGCAGGCCCGTATGGCCTCTCATCCGCGCCGCCTCGGCAAGCATCGCGGAAATGGCGATCGTCCCTGCGCAGGATCTGCTCGAGCTTGGGTCAGATGCCCGCATGAATACGCCAGCCGTCCCTGCCGGCAACTGGAGCTGGCGAGCGCCTGAATCAAGCTGGACTCCCGAGCTGGCCGCACGTCTCGCCGATCTGGAAGAAGTCACCGATCGCGACAACGATCCGCT